>NZ_RHJR01000015.1:0-263633 GCF_004212325.1 Escherichia sp. E13S3 | reverse complement strand
ACTGTCGACAATATAATCGGAGTTTGGGCTGAAAGTATCAACCGTGCCAGCGCGCAGACTTCCGTTGCTAATATAAGTATTACCGGTATAGATATTCGAGCCGGATAATGTGGTTGTCCCGGAACCTACCTGGTTAACCTGGCCTTTACCGTCTATGTACGAGGTCAGAACAAAATCAGCGTTGGTGTGATTAAAGTTTAATATTGAAGTGGTTGACGCATTTGTCCCCCCTAAATAAATTCGGGGAGTATTAATTGAACCAGCAGGTTGCGCAGCCTCACCTTGCGCACCTCCAATATTTAATATTCCTGTTCCGTTAGAGGAGACACCAACCCAGATATATGAATTCGCATTGATTACACCATCGTTGCTGACAGTGAGAACTCCGGTAGTATCAGAAGTAGAAGATGTGTTATATCCGCCAATAAGTATATTTGGGGCATTCACTGTTGAATTTTTATCGGCAACCTGAACTTCTCCATAACTACTCTGGTTAGCTGACAGAGGAGAATGGGCGTCAACATACCCAATATTCAGTTGAGTCAGGGAATTGAGTGTACCGCCGTTAGTAACAGATACTTTCCCTGTTCCCTGATCGCCAACAATAGCAATGTTAGAGGTGACTGATGAGCTTTCCCCATCAATAACCAACGTCCCCCTGGCGTCACCATAAAACTCACCAACTCTTATTGATTGCAGGCCACTTATCTTACTACCTTCTAACACGTATAACGTACCGGAGCCTTCGTTAGTGCCTAAAAAAATATTGGAGGTAGGAGTGTCGAACTGCCAGTTGGTATGGTTTGTTAAAGTGACGGAGCCTTCAGCATTATTACCAATGCTGGCTGCTGAAGTGGTAAGTGAAAGATTATCAATGAGTAATGAACCATTAGAGTCTTCACCTACTTTCAATGAGTTAAAATGCTCCCATCCGGGATCGTAGCCTTCTGACGCAATGAGTTTTATCTCTTCATTATTATTAATGATAACATTACTATCTGAATTTGTAGGTGGGGTGATAGCCAAGGATACTGGCGTAAATAATATGGTAGAAATGGCTATCGCCCGTGTCGATAAGCTTTTTTTTGCTGATTTCATATCACTCACTTTTATCCTTAAAAATTAAATGGCAAGATGCTTTTTATTGCACTGTTTTTCTTCCTGAAGCCTTGTAAGGCACAAACATGCAAGTTACTAAATAAGAATATCTGTAATATTAGATGTAATAAATTTATTAAAGTGTTAGTTGTTCATTGCATTGATTGGTTTTAGTGGTTTGTAAGTGGAGTTAATGCGGTTTTTTTATGTCGTTTAGAAAAAATACATCTAATAATCCTAAACTGCATGTAAGTGAAATAAAGAAAAGGTATGGAAATCATATCAATATATAGTTGGTGGTTTGTTGTTCAGAAAAGTAATACGGCTCATGTGAATTTTATATTGGATTTTAGCGGAAGAAGGAATTTAAGATTTTTATGAAAATTAATTTAAGGAACACCTGCGATAATTGTAGTGAGCGTTATTAAACAACTGGGGGAATGTGGCTATCGTTGAGAAAAATACAAATATATTCTCTTTTCCTATAGATTTTTCCTAACCGCTGAACTACTTATTAATCAACCCTGATGATGACTGTTAGCTTCAGGGCATTGGCCAATCACACATTATGGAGTTCATCGATGAAAACTGGAACTAAGCTCTTAGTTGGTGCGTTAGCTTTTGTTGTCACAAATGTCTATGCCGCTGAATTGATGACCAAAGCGGAATTTGAAAAAGTTGAATCGCAATATGAAAAAATAGGTGATATTTCAACCAGTAATGAAATGTCGACCGCAGATGCAAAAGAAGACCTGATCAAAAAAGCGGATGAAAAAGGTGCGGATGTGTTGGTTCTGACCTCCGGTCAGACTGACAATAAGATCCACGGTACGGCAGATCTTTATAAGAAGAAGTAATTCTGAAGCTCATGTAAACAAGCCCGATGTGCACGTCTATCGGTGAACGCAATATATTGAAATTCATGTTTTTGTCGGCCGGATAAGGCGTTAACGCTGCATCCGGCAATTTAATTTTTTAGCCGCCGCCAGAACGTCGTCCGGCTGATGCCTAAATAATTCGCTGCTGCTGTTTTATCACCATTAAATTTGTCCAGTGCCTGTAGTGGTGTCAGCAAGGATGGGGCGGGAATTTTCGCCGACTCGCGCGCCAGTTCCGGCAGTAGCAGCTGCAAAAACTGCGGCGTTAAATCCGGCGTCGGTTCCACACTTAAAAACAGCGCCAGCCGCTCCATCATATTACGCAGTTCACGAATATTGCCCGGCCAGTCGTAGTGCAATAGCACGGTTTCGCTTGCCTGTAACCCCTGGCGTAACGCAGCAGAAAACGGGGCGGAGAGCGCCGCCAGAGACACTTTCAAAAAGCTCTCTGCCAGCGGCAGAATATCCGCCACCCGCTCACGCAGTGGCGGTAATTGCAGACGCAAAATACTCAGCCGATAAAACAGGTCACGGCGAAACTGCCCTTGCTGCATATCTTCTTCCAGATTGCAGTGAGTGGCGCTAATAACCCGTACATCCACCGGAACAGGCTGATGCCCGCCGACGCGGGTGACCTCTTTTTCTTCCAGCACTCGTAACAGGCGAGTCTGCAATGGCAGCGGCATTTCGCCTATCTCGTCAAGAAACAGCGTGCCGCCGTGGGCGATTTCAAACAGCCCGGCGCGTCCTCCGCGTCGCGAGCCGGTAAACGCCCCTTCCTCATAGCCAAACAGCTCCGCTTCCAGCAGCGATTCGGCAATCGCCCCACAGTTAACGGCAACAAACGGATGCGACTTTTTGCCCTGTCGCGCATCGTGGCGGGCAAAATATTCCCGATGAATCGCCTGGGCCGCCAGCTCTTTGCCCGTTCCCGTTTCCCCCTCAATCAACACCGCTGCACTGGAGCGGGCATAGAGCAAAATAGTCTGCCGTACTTGTTCCATCTGTGGTGATTGACCGAGCATATCGCCCAGCACGTAACGAGTACGCAGGGCGTTACGGGTGGCATCGTGAGTGTTATGGCGTAACGACATGCGCGTCATATCCAGCGCATCGCTGAACGCCTGGCGCACGGTGGCGGCGGAATAGATAAAAATTCCGGTCATTCCGGCTTCTTCTGCCAGATCGGTAATCAGCCCTGCGCCGACCACCGCTTCGGTGCCGTTAGCTTTTAGCTCGTTAATCTGCCCGCGCGCGTCTTCTTCCGTGATGTAGCTACGTTGATCGAGGCGCAAATTAAAGGTTTTTTGAAACGCCACCAGCGCCGGAATAGTTTCCTGATAAGTGACAACGCCGATAGAAGAGGTGAGCTTTCCGGCTTTTGCCAGTGCCTGTAACACATCGTAGCCGCTCGGTTTAATCAAAATAACTGGCACTGACAGGCGGCTTTTCAGGTACGCGCCGTTAGAGCCAGCAGCGATGATGGCGTCGCAGCGTTCGTTTGCCAGTTTCTTGCGGATGTAGGTCACCGCTTTTTCAAAGCCAAGCTGGATAGGGGTAATGTTCGCCAGGTGATCAAACTCGAGGCTGATATCGCGAAACAGCTCGAACAGGCGCGTCACCGATACCGTCCAGATAACCGGTTTGTCGTCATTCAGCCGTGGTGGATGTGCCATAGCGCACCGCAAAGTTAAGAAACCGAATATTGGGTTTAGTCTTGTTTCATAATTGTTGCAATGAAACGCGGTGAAACAGTGTCTGAAACGTTAACTGAAACGCATATTTGCGGATTACTTCATGACTTTATTGCTAACAAATTGAAATTAAAGATTTAATTTTATTCAGGCAATTGTGGCACACCCCTTGCTTTGTGTTTATCAACGAAAATAACAAGTTGATAACAAAGGATGGGATATGTCTCTACACTCTCCAGGTAAAGCGTTTCGCGCTGCACTAAGCAAAGAAACCCCGTTGCAAATTGTCGGCACCATCAACGCTAACCATGCGCTGCTGGCACAGCGTGCCGGATATCAGGCGATTTATCTCTCCGGTGGTGGCGTGGCGGCAGGTTCGCTGGGGCTGCCCGATCTCGGTATTTCTACCCTTGATGATGTGCTGACCGATATTCGTCGTATTACCGACGTTTGTTCGCTGCCGTTGCTGGTGGATGCAGACATCGGTTTTGGCTCTTCGGCTTTTAACGTCGCCCGCACCGTGAAATCGATGATTAAAGCCGGCGCGGCAGGATTGCATATTGAAGATCAGGTTGGTGCGAAACGCTGCGGCCATCGTCCGAACAAAGCGATCGTCTCGAAAGAGGAGATGGTGGATCGGATCCGCGCGGCGGTGGATGCGAAAACAGATCCTGATTTTGTGATCATGGCGCGCACTGATGCGCTGGCGGTAGAGGGGCTGGATGCGGCGATTGAGCGCGCGCAGGCCTACGTTGAAGCGGGTGCCGAGATGTTGTTCCCGGAGGCGATTACCGAACTCGCCATGTACCGCCAGTTTGCCGATGCGGTGCAGGTGCCGATCCTCGCCAACATTACCGAATTTGGTGCCACGCCGCTGTTTACCACCGACGAATTACGCAGCGCCCATGTTGCAATGGCGCTGTACCCACTTTCAGCGTTTCGCGCCATGAACCGCGCCGCTGAACATGTCTACAACGTCCTGCGTCAGGAAGGCACGCAGAAAAGCGTCATCGACACCATGCAGACCCGCAACGAGCTGTACGAAAGCATCAACTACTACCAGTACGAAGAGAAGCTCGACGACCTGTTTGCCCGTAACCAGGCGAAATAAAAAACGCCCGTTGATTGTATTCGACAACCGATGCCTGATGCGCCGCTGACGCGACTTATCAGGCCTACGAGGTGAACTGAACTGTAGGTCGGATAAGACGCATGGCGTCGCATCCGACAACAATCTCGACCCTACAAATGATAACAATGACGAGGACAACATGAGCGACACAACGATCCTGCAAAACAGTACCCATGTCATTAAACCGAAAAAATCTGTGGCACTTTCCGGCGTTCCGGCGGGCAATACGGCGCTCTGCACTGTGGGTAAAAGCGGCAACGACCTGCATTACCGTGGCTACGATATTCTTGATCTGGCGGAACATTGCGAATTTGAAGAAGTGGCGCACCTGCTGATCCACGGCAAACTGCCGACCCGTGACGAACTCGCCGCTTACAAAACAAAACTGAAAGCCCTGCGCGGTTTACCGGCTAACGTGCGTACCGTGCTGGAAGCCTTACCGGCGGCGTCACACCCGATGGATGTTATGCGCACCGGCGTTTCCGCGCTCGGCTGTACGCTGCCAGAAAAAGAGGGGCATACCGTCTCTGGCGCGCGGGATATTGCCGACAAACTGCTGGCGTCGCTTAGCTCGATTCTTCTCTACTGGTATCACTACAGCCACAACGGCGAACGCATCCAGCCGGAAACCGATGACGATTCCATCGGCGGTCACTTCCTGCATCTGCTGCACGGCGAAAAGCCGTCGCAAAGCTGGGAAAAGGCGATGCATATTTCGCTGGTGCTGTATGCCGAACATGAGTTTAACGCCTCCACCTTTACCAGCCGGGTGATTGCGGGCACTGGCTCTGATATGTACTCAGCCATTATTGGCGCGGTTGGCGCACTGCGCGGGCCGAAACACGGCGGGGCGAATGAAGTGTCGCTGGAGATCCAGCAACGCTACGAAACGCCGGACGAAGCCGAAGCAGATATCCGCAAGCGGGTGGAAAACAAAGAAGTGGTCATTGGTTTTGGTCATCCGGTTTATACCATCGCCGACCCGCGTCATCAGGTGATCAAACGCGTGGCGAAGCAGCTCTCGCAGGAAGGCGGCTCGCTGAAGATGTACAACATCGCCGATCGCCTGGAAACGGTGATGTGGGAGACGAAAAAGATGTTCCCCAATCTCGACTGGTTCTCCGCTGTTTCCTACAACATGATGGGCGTTCCCACCGAGATGTTCACACCACTGTTTGTTATCGCCCGCGTCACTGGCTGGGCGGCGCACATTATTGAACAACGTCAGGACAACAAAATTATCCGTCCTTCCGCCAATTATGTTGGACCGGAAGACCGCCAGTTTGTCGCGCTGGATAAGCGCCAGTAAACCTCTACGAATAACAATAAGGAAACGTACCCAATGTCAGCTCAAATCAACAACATCCGCCCGGAATTTGATCGTGAAATCGTTGATATCGTCGATTACGTGATGAACTACGAAATCAGCTCCAGAGTAGCCTACGACACCGCACATTACTGCCTGCTCGACACGCTCGGCTGCGGTCTGGAAGCTCTCGAATACCCGGCCTGTAAAAAACTGCTGGGGCCAATTGTTCCGGGCACCGTCGTACCCAACGGCGTGCGCGTCCCCGGAACTCAGTTCCAGCTCGACCCCGTCCAGGCGGCATTTAACATCGGCGCGATGATCCGCTGGCTCGATTTCAACGATACCTGGCTTGCGGCGGAGTGGGGCCATCCTTCCGACAACCTCGGCGGCATTCTGGCAACGGCGGACTGGCTTTCGCGCAACGCGGTCGCCAGCGGCAAAGCGCCGTTGACCATGAAACAAGTGCTGACCGGAATGATCAAAGCCCATGAAATTCAGGGCTGCATCGCGCTGGAAAACTCCTTTAACCGCGTCGGTCTCGACCACGTTCTGTTAGTGAAAGTGGCTTCCACCGCCGTGGTCGCCGAAATGCTCGGCCTGACCCGCGAGGAAATTCTCAACGCCGTTTCGCTGGCGTGGGTGGACGGTCAGTCGCTGCGCACCTATCGCCATGCGCCGAACACCGGCACGCGTAAATCCTGGGCGGCGGGCGATGCCACTTCCCGCGCGGTACGTCTGGCACTGATGGCGAAAACGGGCGAAATGGGTTACCCGTCAGCCCTGACTGCGCCAGTGTGGGGTTTCTACGACGTCTCCTTTAAAGGTGAGTCGTTCCGCTTCCAGCGTCCGTACGGTTCTTACGTGATGGAAAATGTGCTGTTCAAAATCTCCTTCCCGGCGGAGTTCCACTCCCAGACGGCAGTTGAAGCAGCGATGACGCTCTATGAACAGATGCAGGCAGCAGGCAAAACGGCGGCGGATATTGAAAAAGTGACCATTCGCACCCACGAAGCCTGTATTCGCATCATCGACAAAAAAGGGCCGCTCAATAACCCGGCAGACCGCGATCACTGCATTCAGTACATGGTGGCGATCCCGCTGCTATTCGGGCGCTTAACGGCGGCAGATTACGAGGACAACGTTGCGCAAGATAAACGCATTGACGCCCTGCGCGAGAAGATCAATTGCTTTGAAGATCCGGCATTTACCGCTGACTACCACGACCCGGAAAAACGCGCCATCGCCAATGCCATTACCCTTGAGTTCACCGACGGCACACGATTTGAAGAAGTGGTGGTGGAGTACCCAATTGGTCATGCTCGCCGCCGTCAGGATGGTATTCCGAAACTGGTCGATAAATTCAAAATCAATCTCGCGCGCCAGTTCCCGACTCGCCAACAGCAGCGCATTCTGGAGGTTTCTCTCGACAGAACTCGCCTGGAACAGATGCCGGTCAATGAGTATCTCGACCTGTACGTCATTTAAGCAAACAGCGGTAAGGCGTAAGTTCAACAGGAGAGCATTATGTCTTTTAGCGAATTTTATCAGCGTTCGATTAACGAACCGGAGCAGTTCTGGGCCGAGCAGGCCCGGCGTATTGACTGGCAGACGCCCTTTACGCAAACGCTCGATCACAGCAATCCGCCGTTTGCCCGTTGGTTTTGTGAGGGCCGAACCAACTTGTGCCACAACGCCATCGATCGCTGGCTGGAGAAACAGCCAGAGGCGCTGGCATTGATTGCCGTCTCTTCAGAAACAGAAGAAGAGCGCACCTTTACCTTTCGCCAGTTGCATGACGAAGTAAACGCGGTGGCGTCAATGCTGCGCTCGCTGGGTGTGCAGCGCGGCGATCGGGTGTTGGTGTATATGCCGATGATTGCCGAAGCGCATATTACTCTGCTGGCCTGCGCGCGCATTGGCGCTATTCATTCGGTGGTATTTGGTGGTTTTGCCTCGCACAGCGTGGCGGCGCGAATTGATGACGCCAAACCGGTGCTGATTGTCTCGGCAGATGCCGGAGCGCGCGGTGGCAAAATCATTCCCTATAAAAAATTGCTCGACGATGCGATAAGTCAGGCGCAGCACCAGCCGCGCCACGTTTTGCTGGTGGATCGCGGGCTGGCGAAAATGGCGCGCGTTAGCGGGCGGGATGTCGATTTCGCGTCGTTGCGCCATCAACACATCGGCGCGCGGGTGCCGGTGGCGTGGCTGGAATCCAACGAAACCTCCTGCATTCTCTACACCTCCGGCACGACCGGCAAACCTAAAGGCGTGCAGCGTGACGTCGGCGGTTATGCGGTGGCGCTGGCGACCTCGATGGACACCATTTTTGGCGGCAAAGCGGGCGGCGTGTTCTTTTGCGCGTCGGATATCGGCTGGGTGGTGGGACATTCGTATATCGTCTACGCGCCGCTGCTGGCGGGGATGGCGACCATTGTTTACGAAGGATTACCGACCTGGCCGGACTGCGGTGTGTGGTGGAAAATCGTCGAGAAATATCAGGTTAGCCGCATGTTCTCAGCGCCGACCGCCATTCGCGTGCTGAAAAAATTCCCTACCGCTGAAATTCGCAAACACGATCTCTCGTCGCTGGAAGTGCTCTATCTGGCTGGAGAACCGCTGGACGAGCCAACCGCCAGTTGGGTAAGCAATACGCTGGATGTGCCGGTCATCGACAACTACTGGCAGACCGAATCCGGCTGGCCGATTATGGCGATTGCTCGCGGTCTGGACGACAGGCCGACGCGTCTGGGAAGCCCCGGCGTGCCGATGTATGGCTATAACGTGCAGTTGCTTAATGAAGTCACCGGCGAACCGTGTGGCGTCAATGAGAAAGGGATGCTGGTGGTGGAAGGGCCATTGCCGCCGGGGTGTATTCAGACCATCTGGGGCGATGACGACCGCTTTGTGAAGACGTACTGGTCGTTGTTTTCCCGTCCGGTGTACGCCACTTTTGACTGGGGCATCCGCGATGCTGACGGTTATCACTTTATTCTCGGCCGCACTGACGATGTGATTAACGTTGCCGGACATCGGCTGGGTACGCGTGAGATTGAAGAGAGTATCTCCAGTCATCCGGGCGTTGCCGAAGTGGCGGTGGTTGGGGTGAAAGATGCGCTGAAAGGGCAGGTGGCGGTGGCGTTTGTCATTCCGAAAGAGAGCGACAGTCTGGAAGATCGTGAGGTGGCGCACTCGCAAGAGAAGGCGATTATGGCGCTGGTGGACAGCCAGATTGGCAACTTTGGCCGCCCGGCGCACGTCTGGTTTGTCTCGCAATTGCCAAAAACGCGATCCGGAAAAATGCTGCGCCGCACGATCCAGGCGATTTGTGAAGGACGCGATCCAGGGGATCTGACGACCATTGATGATCCGGCGTCGTTGGATCAGATCCGCCAGGCGATGGAAGAGTAAGGTATTGCCGGATGCGTCGTGCGCCGCATCCGACACCGTGCGCAGATGCCTGATGCGACGCTGACGCGTCTTATTATGCCTACCCACTGTTTTTACACCGATAATTTTTCCCCCACCTTTTTGCACTCATTCATATTAAAAATACATTTCCCCGCGAAAACGATTGCTTTTTATCTTCAGATGAATAGAATGCGGCGGATTTTTTGGGTTTCAAACAGCAAACGGAGGAATTTCGTGTCGCAAGATAACAACTTTAGCCAGGGGCCAGTCCCGCAGTCGGCGCGGAAAGGGGTATTGGCATTGACGTTCGTCATGCTGGGATTAACCTTCTTTTCCGCCAGTATGTGGACCGGCGGCACTCTCGGAACCGGTCTTAGCTATCATGATTTCTTCCTCGCAGTCCTCATCGGTAATCTTCTCCTCGGTATTTACACTTCATTTCTTGGTTACATTGGCGCAAAAACCGGCCTGACCACTCATCTTCTTGCTCGTTTCTCGTTTGGTGTTAAAGGCTCATGGCTGCCTTCACTGCTGCTGGGAGGCACCCAGGTTGGCTGGTTTGGCGTTGGCGTGGCGATGTTTGCTATTCCGGTGGGCAAGGCAACCGGGCTGGATATTAATTTGCTGATTGCCGTCTCCGGTTTACTGATGACCGTCACCGTCTTCTTTGGCATTTCGGCGCTGACGGTTCTTTCGGTGATTGCGGTTCCGGCTATCGCCTGCCTTGGCGGTTATTCCGTGTGGCTGGCCGTTAACGGCATGGGCGGCCTGGACGCATTAAAAGTGGTCGTTCCCGCACAACCGTTAGATTTCAATGTCGCGCTGGCGCTGGTTGTGGGGTCATTTATCAGCGCGGGTACGCTCACCGCTGACTTTGTCCGGTTTGGTCGCAATGCCAAACTGGCGGTGCTGGTGGCGATGGTGGCCTTTTTCCTCGGCAACTCGTTGATGTTTATTTTCGGTGCAGCGGGCGCTGCGGCACTGGGGATGGCAGATATCTCTGATGTGATGATTGCTCAGGGCCTGCTGCTGCCTGCGATTGTGGTGCTGGGGCTGAATATCTGGACCACCAACGATAACGCGCTCTATGCGTCGGGTTTAGGTTTCGCCAACATTACCGGTATGTCGAGCAAAACCCTTTCGGTGATTAACGGTATTATCGGTACGGTCTGCGCACTATGGCTGTATAACAATTTTGTCGGCTGGCTGACCTTCCTTTCGGCAGCTATTCCTCCGGTGGGCGGCGTGATTATCGCCGACTATCTGATGAACCGTCGCCGCTATGAGCACTTTGCGACCACGCGTATGATGAGTGTCAATTGGGTGGCGATTCTGGCTGTCGCGCTGGGGATTGCCGCAGGCCACTGGTTACCGGGTATTGTTCCGGTCAACGCGGTATTAGGTGGCGCGCTGAGCTATCTGATCCTTAACCCGATTTTGAATCGTAAAACGACAGCTGCAATGACGCATGTGGAGGCTAACAGTGTCGAATAACGCTTTACAAACAATTATTAACGCCCGGTTACCCGGCAAAGAAGGGCTGTGGCAGATTCATTTTCACGACGGAAAAATCAGCGCCATTGATGCGCAATCCGGCGTGATGCCCGTAACTGAAAACAGCCTGGATGCCGAACAAGGTTTAGTTTTACCGCCGTTTGTGGAGCCGCATATTCACCTGGACACCACGCAAACCGCCGGACAACCGAACTGGAATCAGTCCGGCACGCTGTTTGAAGGCATTGAACGCTGGGCCGAGCGCAAAGCGTTATTAACCCATGACGATGTGAAACAACGCGCATGGCAAACGCTGAAATGGCAGATTGCCAACGGCATTCAGCATGTGCGTACCCATGTCGATGTTTCGGATGCAACCCTGACTGCGCTGAAAGCAATGCTGGAAGTGAAGCAGGAAGTCGCGCCGTGGATTGATCTGCAAATCGTCGCTTTCCCGCAGGAAGGGATTTTGTCGTATCCCAACGGTGAAGCGTTGCTGGAAGAGGCGCTACGCTTAGGGGCAGACGTTGTTGGGGCGATTCCGCATTTTGAATTTACCCGTGAATACGGCGTGGAGTCGCTGCATAAAACCTTCGCCCTGGCGCAAAAATACGACCGTCTCATCGACGTTCACTGTGATGAGATCGATGATGAACAGTCACGCTTTGTCGAAACCGTTGCTGCCCTGGCGCACCGTGAAGGCATGGGTGCGCGAGTCACCGCCAGCCACACCACGGCAATGCACTCCTATAACGGGGCGTATACCTCACGCCTGTTCCGCTTGCTGAAAATGTCCGGTATTAACTTTGTCGCCAACCCGTTGGTCAATATTCATCTGCAAGGACGTTTCGATACGTATCCAAAACGTCGCGGCATCACGCGCGTTAAAGAGATGCTGGAGTCCGGCATTAACGTCTGCTTTGGTCACGATGATGTCTTCGATCCGTGGTATCCGCTGGGAACGGCGAATATGCTGCAAGTGCTGCATATGGGGCTGCATGTTTGCCAGCTGATGGGCTACGGGCAGATTAACGATGGCCTGAATTTAATCACCCACCACAGCGCCAGGACGTTGAATTTGCAGGATTACGGCATTGCCGCCGGAAACAGCGCCAACCTGATTATCCTGCCGGCTGAAAATGGGTTTGATGCGCTGCGCCGTCAGGTTCCGGTACGTTATTCGGTACGTGGCGGTAAAGTGATTGCCAGCACACAACCAGCACAAACAACGGTGTATCTGGAGCAGCCAGAAGCCATCGATTACAAACGGTAATCGGCTGGGTTACAGCACGCGTAGTTCACGCCGGATGCGGCGTGAACGCCTTATCCGGCCTACGTAGAGCACTGAACTCGTAGGCCTGATAAGCGTAGCGCATCAGGCAATTCCAGCCGCTGACCTGTGTCAGTGGCTACCGTAATTCATTCCCGCCAACATCCGCGTATTCTTCCAACGCCATGTGCAAAAATGCCTTCGCGGCGGCTGTCTGCCAGCTGTAGTTTATGCCGGATGCGGCGTGAACGCCTTGCACGGAACTCGTAGGCCTGATAAGCGTAGCGCATCAGGCAATTCCAGCCGCTGATCTGTGTCAGTGGCTACCGAGATTCATTCTCGCCAACAACCGCACATTCCTCCAACGCCATGTGCAAAAATGCCTTCGCAGCGGCTGTCTGCCAGCTATTTTTCCGCCGCAACAAAACCGCCGTTCTCTCCAGTAGTGGCGGGGCAAGAGAAATCGCTTTAAGCCCATCATGTTGTGTGGCAATCGCCGCAGGCAGCAAGGTGGAAAGAGAAGTGCGGCGAATCAGCTCCAGAACCGCGCTAATTGAGTTCGCCTCAATGACCACCTGTGGATGTAGCCCCGCTTTCTCGCAGTAGTGGTCAATTTGCTCTCTGGTGGCAAATTCCGCGCTGAGCAGGACCAGTTTTTCATCATGCAAGCGACTCAATGCCACCTGTTCCTGGTCAGCCAGCGGATGATGTTTCGCCACCACCAACGCTAAACTTTCTGTCAGTAAAGGAATTGCCTCCAGCTCCGGCGAATGCACAGGCGCGAAGGCAATCCCAACGTCCAGCTCGTCGCGACAAAGCATATCTTCGATTTTCTCCTGCGACATTTCCTGTAGCTGGAGCGTGATGCCGGGGTAGCGCGCATAGAAATCCGCCACTAAAGGGCCGATAAAGTAGCTCGTAAAGGTGGGGGTGACGGCGATACGCAGCGATCCTCGCGTCAGATCGGCAACATCATGAATCGCCCGTTTACCCGCCCCCAGTTCCTGTAACGCCCGGCTGGCGTACTGTCGCCAGACTTCCCCCGCATCAGTAAGACGAATCGTTCGCCCGCTACGGTCAAACAGCGGCACGCCTAAACTCTCCTCTAACTGGCGAATCTGCTGGGAAAGCGCAGGCTGGGAGACGTGCAACGCACTGGCTGCACGGGTGAAGCTGCCATGTTCAGCCACGGCAAGAAAGTAATTGATATGTCGAGAGAGCATTCGCCAACCTATAAGTAAATCCAATAGAACTCATCATAAATGAGTCTTTTACCTTATGACAATCGGCGAGTAGTCTGCCTCTCATTCCAGAGACAGACAGAGGTTAACGGTGAAAGAGATTATTGATGGATTCCTTAAATTCCAGCGCGAGGCATTTCCTGAGCGGGAAGCCTTGTTTAAACAGCTGGCGACACAGCAAAGCCCGCGCACACTTTTTATCTCCTGCTCCGACAGCCGTCTGGTCCCTGAGCTGGTGACGCAACGTGAGCCTGGCGATCTGTTCGTTATTCGCAACGCAGGCAATATCGTCCCTTCCTACGGGCCGGAACCCGGTGGCGTTTCTGCTTCGGTGGAGTATGCCGTCGCTGCGCTTCGGGTCTCTGACATTGTGATTTGCGGTCATTCCAACTGTGGCGCGATGACCGCCATTGCCAGCTGTCAGTGCATGGACCATATGCCTGCCGTCTCCCACTGGCTGCGTTATGCCGATTCAGCCCGCGTCGTTAATGAGGCGCGCCCGCATCCCGATTTACCGTCAAAAGCTGCGGCGATGGTACGTGAAAACGTCATTGCTCAGTTGGCTAATTTGCAAACTCATCCATCGGTACGCCTGGCGCTCGAAGAGGGGCGGATCGCCCTGCACGGCTGGGTCTACGACATTGAAAGCGGCAGCATCGCAGCTTTTGACGGCGCAACCCGCCAGTTTGTGCCACTGGCAGCGAATCCTCGCGTTTGTGCCATACCGCTACGCCAGCCAACCGCAGCGTAACTTTTTTTATTAATCCATCAGGAGATCCACCATGATTCAGTCGCAAATTAACCGCAATATTCGTCTTGATCTTGCCGATGCCATTTTGCTCAGCAAAGCTAAAAAAGATCTCTCATTTGCCGAGATTGCCGACGGCACCGGTCTGGCAGAAGCCTTCGTGACCGCTGCTTTGCTGGGTCAGCAGGCGCTTCCTGCCGACGCCGCCCGCCAGGTCGGGGCGAAACTGGATCTCGACGAAGACGCCATTTTGTTATTACAAACTGTGCCACTGCGTGGCTGCATTGATGACCGTATTCCAACCGACCCAACGATGTATCGTTTCTATGAAATGTTGCAGGTGTACGGCACAACCCTGAAAGCGTTGGTTCATGAGAAGTTTGGCGATGGCATTATCAGCGCGATTAACTTCAAACTCGACGTTAAGAAAGTGGCGGACCCGGAAGGTGGCGAACGTGCGGTCATCACCTTAGATGGTAAATATCTGCCGACCAAACCGTTCTGACAGCCATGCGTAACCATCAAAAGACGTTCACGATGCTGCTGGTTCTGGTGCTGATTGGTCTTAATATGCGACCACTGCTCACCTCCGTCGGGCCACTGCTACCGCAATTGCGCCAGGCAAGCGGAATGAGCTTTAGCGTGGCTGCCCTGTTGACGGCTCTGCCGGTGGTCACCATGGGCGGGCTGGCGCTGGCCGGAAGCTGGCTTCATCAGCATGTCAGCGAACGTCGCAGCGTCGCCATCAGCCTGTTGCTGATTGCCGTCGGTGCATTGATGCGTGAGCTTTACCCCCAAAGTGCGCTGCTGCTTAGCAGCGCACTGCTTGGTGGGGTGGGGATCGGCATCATTCAGGCGGTGATGCCTTCGGTGATTAAACGGCGGTTTCAGCAGCGCACGCCACTGGTGATGGGGCTGTGGTCCGCAGCACTAATGGGCGGTGGGGGACTTGGCGCCGCCGTGACGCCCTGGTTAGTTCAACATAGCGAAACCTGGTATAAAACACTCGCCTGGTGGGCGCTGCCTGCCGTTGTTGCGCTCTTTGCCTGGTGGTGGCAAAGCACCCGCGAGGGCGCCTCTTCCCACAAGACAACAACCACTCCGGTTCGCGTGGTTTTCACTCCTCGCGCGTGGACGCTGGGTGTTTACTTCGGTCTGATTAACGGTGGTTACGCCAGCCTGATTGCCTGGTTACCCGCTTTCTATATTGAGATTGGTGCCAGCGCGCAGTACAGCGGTTCCTTGCTGGCGTTGATGACGCTTGGGCAAGCCGCAGGAGCATTGCTAATGCCTGCTATGGCTCGCCATCAGGACCGACGCAAACTGTTAATGCTGGCGCTGGTGTTACAACTGGTGGGTTTCTGCGGCTTTATCTGGCTGCCGCTGCAATTGCCGGTATTGTGGGCGATGGTGTGTGGTTTAGGTCTGGGCGGCGCGTTTCCGCTCTGTTTGCTGCTGGCGCTCGATCACTCTGCGCAACCGACTATTGCTGGCAAGTTAGTGGCGTTTATGCAGGGGATTGGTTTTGTCATTGCCGGGCTTGCCCCCTGGTTTTCTGGCGTGCTGCGTAGTATCAGTGGCAATTACCTAATGGACTGGGCGTTTCATGCGCTATGCGTCGTTGGGCTGATGATCATAACCCTGCGCTTTGCACCAGCACGTTTTCCGCAGCTGTGGGTCAAAGAGGCATGATGAGACGCTTGTTCCTGCGCTTTGTTCATGCCGGATGCGGCCTACGTAGATCACTGAATTTGTAGGCCTGATAAGCGAAGCGCATCAGGCAATTTTTATAATTTAAACTGACGATTCAACTTTGTAATCTTTGTAATAATATTGCTTATCCTGGTCGTTTATTTCGCGAATAACCCGACAAGGAACGCCAGCAGCCACGACGTTTGGTGGAATGTCTTTTGTGACGACACTACCCGCGCCAATAACAGAATTATCCCCGATGGTGACGCCTGGATTAATGACCACATGACTCCCGATCCAGACATTATTGCCAATCGTTATCGGAAAAGAGTACATCTCTCCGTTTTTTCTCAATTTATGGTGTACAGGGTGTCCCGTAACGGAAAGAGTAACGTTGGGTGCAATCAGTACGTTATCACCGATTGTTACCGTGTAGTCATCGACAATGGTTAAATTGAAATTTGCGTAAAAATTGCGGCCTATATGGATGTTGGAACCGTAAGAGAAATAGACAGGTGGTTCTATCCAGGCATTTTCCCCTACTGTGGCAAACATTTCTTTAATCAGGCTTTCCCTTTTTTCAACTTCTGATGGATGCGAGTGATTAAACTCATACATTAACGTTTTCCCACGAAGTCTTTTTTCAGGTAAGCCTTCGCACATATCGGTAAATAGCTTGCCTGCTTTTATTCTTTCGGTCATTGGCATGTTCATTGCGATCATTCCGTCCTGATACGTTGGTCGGATAAGGCGCTCGCGCCCCATCCGACATTAATTGCTTAAGCGACTTCATTCACCTGGCGACGCAGCAGGGAAAGCGGGCCGGGGCCGCTAAGTGTGAACACGGAAATCAAGGTGAAGCCCAGTGCCACCAGACCCAGCACCAGATAAGCGCCCTGGAAACCGATGCTTTCATACATATTGCCCGCCAGTACAGACATAAAAATCATCGCCAGTTGCTTAAAGAAGCAGAAACAGACCAGATAAATCGTCGCTGAAAAACGCACTTCAAACTGGCTGGTAATATATTTAAAGCAGCCCACCAGCAGGAACGGTACTTCAAACATATGCAGCGTCTTCAGAATAACCACTTCCAGCGCCGAGGTGGCGAACGATGAGCCAATAATACGTACAGACATAATAGTGCCAGCCAGCAGCAGGGCGTTTTTCCCACCGATGCGATTAATAATCAGCGGCGCAAAGAACATAATCGAGGCGTTAAGTAATTCGCCCATTGTCGTTACGTAGCCAAATACCCGCGTACCCTGTTCACTGGAGGTAAAAAACGAAGTAAAGAAATTAGCAAACTGTTGGTCAAAAACATCGTAGGTACAGGAAACGCCAATAACATAGAGCGACAAAAACCACAGTTTGGGCTGTCTGAACAATTCCAGCGCCAGCTTAAGGCTAAAAGCCGAATGGTTGGCGCCTACGGCATTGGCAACCGTGGCGGAAGAAGGGGCATCCGTTCTGGCAAAAAAGAGCAAAACGGCGAGGATGAGCGCACAGCCAGAACCCAGCCAGAAAACAAACTGGTTATTGATGGTGAACATGATGCCGACAATCGAGGCACACAGCGCCCAGCCAACACAGCCAAACATCCGCGCGCGACCAAATTCGAAATTACTGCGACGGCTGACTTTCTCGATAAATGCCTCTACTGCTGGCGCACCGGCGTTAAAACAAAAGCCAAGATAAATACCACCAACAATCGATCCTACTAAAATGTTGTATTGTAACAGTGGCCCGAAGATAAAAATAAAGAACGGCGCAAACATCACTAACATGCCGGTAATAATCCACAGCAGGTATTTACGCAGCCCGAGTTTGTCAGAAAGCAGACCAAACAGCGGTTGGAATAATAGCGAGAACAGAGAAATAGCGGCAAAAATAATACCCGTATCACTTTTGCTGATATGGTTGATGTCATGTAGCCAAATCGGGAAAAACGGGAAGTAGGCTCCCATGATAAAAAAGTAAAAGAAAAAGAATAAGCCGAACATCCAAAAGTTTGTGTTTTTTAAATAGAACATAATGGATTTCCTTACGCGAAATACGGGCAGGCATAGCCTGCCCGGTTATTATTATTTTTGGCACCAGATCAACTGGTAATGATAGCGACCTGCGCTCAGTTGAAATTCTGCCGACACTGACGGGCTCCAGGAGTCGTCGCCACCAATCCCCATATGGAAACCGTCGATATTCAGCCATGTGCCTTCTTCCGCGTGCAGCAGATGGCGATGGCTGGTTTCCATCAGTTGTTGTTGGCTGTAGCGGCTGATGTTGAACTGGAAGTCGCCGCGCCACTGGTGTGGGCCATAATTCAATTCGCGCGTCCCGCAGCGCAGACCGTTTTCGCTCGGGAAGACGTACGGGGTATACATGTCTGACAATGGCAGATCCCAGCGGTCAAAACAGGCCGCAGTAAGGCGGTCGGGATAGTTTTCTTGCGGCCCTAATCCGAGCCAGTTTACCCGCTCTGCGACCTGCGCCAGCTGGCAGGTCAGGCCAATCCGCGCCGGATGAGGTGTATCGCTCGCTACTTCAACATCCACACTGACGACCATCTCACCGTGTCCATCGATACGGTAGGTTTTCCGGCTGATAAATAAGGTTTTCCCCTGATGCTGCCAGGCGTGGACAGTGGTAATCAGCACCGCGTCGGCAAGTGTATCTGCCGTGCACTGCAACAACGCCGCTTCGGCCTGGTAATGGCCCGCCGCCTTCCAGCGTTCGACCCAGGCGTTAGGGTCAATGCGGGTCGCTTCACTTACGCCAATATCGTTATCCAGCGGTGCACGGGTGAACTGATCGCGTAGCGGCGTCAGCAGTTGTTTTTCATCGCCAATCCACATCTGTGAAAGAAAGCCTGACTGGCGGTTAAATTGCCAACGCTTATTATCCAGCTCGATGCAAAAATCCGTTTCGCTGGTGGTCAGTTGCGGGATGGCGTGGGGCGCGGAGGGGAGTGTCACGCTGAGGTTTGCCGCCAGTCGCCACTGTTGCCAGGCGCTGATGTGTCCGGCTTCTGACCATGCGGTCGCGTTCGGTTGCACTACGCGTACTGTGAGACAGAGTTGTCCGGCGCTCTCCGGCTGCGGTAGTTCAGGCAGTTCAATCAACTGTTTACCTTGTGGAGCGACATCCAGAGGCACTTCACCGCTTGCCAGCGGCTTGCCATCCAGCGCCACCATCCAGTGCAGGAGCTCGTTATCGCTATGACGGAACAGGTATTCGCTGGTCACTTCGATGGTTCGCCCGGATAAACGGAACTGGAAAAACTGCTGCTGGTGTTTTGCTTCTGTCAGCGCTGGATGCGGCGTGCGGTCGGCAAAGACCAGACCGTTCATGCAGAACTGGCGATCGTTTGGCGTATCGCCAAAATCACCGCCGTAAGCCGACCAAGGATTACCGTTTTCATCATATTTAATCAGCGACTGATCCACCCAGTCCCAGACGAAGCCGCCCTGTAAACGGGGGTACTGACGAAACGCCTGCCAGTATTTAGCGAAGCCGCCAAGACTGTTACCCATCGCGTGGGCGTATTCGCAAAGGATCAGTGGGCGCGTCTCTCCAGGCAGCGAAAGCCATTTTTTGATGGACCATTTCGGCACCGCCGGGAAGGGCTGGTCTTCATCCACGCGCGTGTACATCGGGCAAATAATATCGGTGGCCGTGGTGTCGGCTCCGCCGCCTTCATACTGCACCGGGCGGGAAGGATCGACAGATTTTATCCAGCGATACAGCGCGTCGTGATTAGCGCCGTGGCCTGATTCATTCCCCAGCGACCAGATGATCACACTCGGATGATTACGATCGCGCTGCACCATTCGCGTTACGCGTTCGCTCATCGCGGGTAGCCAGCGCGGATCATCGGTCAGACGATTCATTGGCACCATGCCGTGGGTTTCAATATTGGCTTCATCCACCACATACAGGCCGTAGCGGTCGCACAACGTGTACCACAGCGGATGATTCGGATAATGCGAACAGCGCACGGCGTTAAAGTTGTTCTGCTTCATCAGCAGGATATCCTGCACCATCGTCTGCTCATCCATGACCTGACCATGCAGAGGATGATGCTCGTGACGGTTAACGCCGCGAATCAGCACCGGCTTGCCGTTCAGCAGCAGCAGACCATTTTCAATCCGCACTTCGCGGAAACCGACATCGCAGGCTTCTGCTTCAATCAGCGTGCCGTCGGCGGTGTGCAGTTCAACCACCGCACGATAGAGATTCGGGATTTCGGCGCTCCACAGCGCCGGGTTTTCGACGTTCAGACGTAGCGTGACGCGATCGGCATAACCACCACGCTCATCGATAATTTCACCGCCGAAAGGCGCGGTGCCGCTGGCGACCTGCGTTTCCCCCTGCCACAAAGAAACCGTCACCCGAAGCTCGTCGCGCAGCTCGCCGTACATCTGAACTTCCGCCTCCAGTACCGCGCGGCTGAAATCATCATTAAAGCGAGTGGCAACATGGAAATCGCTGATTTGTGTGGTCGGTTTGTGCAGCAACGAGACGTCACGGAAAATGCCGCTCATTCGCCACATATCCTGATCTTCCAGATAACTGCCGTCGCTCCAGCGCAGCACCATAACGGCGAGGCGGTTTTCTCCGGCGTGTAAAAAGGCGCTCAGGTCAAATTCAGACGGCAAACGGCTGTCCTGGCCGTAACCGACCCAGCGACCGTTGCACCACAGATGAAACGCCGAGTTAACGCCATCAAAAATAATTCGCGTCTGGCCTTCCTGTAGCCAGCTTTCATCAACATTAAATGTGAGCGAGTAACAGCCAGTCGGATTTTCTGCGGGAACAAATGGCGGATTGACCGCAATGGGATAGGTCACGTTGGTGTAGATGGGCGCGTCGTAACCGTGCATCTGCCAGTTTGATGGCACTGATACGCAATCGGCATCAGGAAGATCGCACTCGAGCCAGCTTTCCGGCACCGCTTCTGGTGCCGGAAACCAGGCAAATTGCCACTCACCATTCAGGCTGCGCAACTGCCGGGAAGGGCGATCGGTGCGGGCCTCTTCGCTATTACGCCAGCTGGCGAAAGGGGGATGTGCCGCAAGGCGATTAAGTTGGGTAACGCCAGGGTTTTCCCAGTCACGACGTTGTAATACGACGGCCAGTGAATCCGTAATCATGGTCATAGCTGTATCCTGTGTGAAATTGTTATCCGCTCACAATTTCATACAACATACGAGCCTGACGCATAGAGTGTAAAGCCTGGGGAACCTAATGAGTGAGCTGACTCACATTAATTGCGTTGCGCTCACTGTCCGCTTTCCAGACGGGAAATTTGCCTTGCCAGCTGCATTAATGAATCGGCCAACGCGCGGGGAGAGGCGGTTTGCGTATTGGGTGGCAGGGTGGTTTTTCTTTTCACCAGTGAGACGGGCAGTAGCTGATTTCCCTTCATCGCCTGCCCCTGAGAAAGTTGCAGCAAGCGGTCTACGCTGGTTTGCCCCAGCAGACGAAAATCCTGTTTGATGGTGGTTAACGGCGGGATATAACATGAGCTGTCTTCGGTATCGTCGTATCCCACTACCGAGATATCCGCGCCGACGCGCAGCCCGAACTCGGTAATGGCGCGCATTGCGCCCAGTGCCATCTGATCGTTGGCAACCAGCATCGCGGTGGGAATGCTCCCCTCATTCAGCATCTGCATGGTTTGTTGAAAACCGGACATGGCGCTCCAGTCGCCTTCCCGTTCTGCTATCGGCTGAATTTGATGGTGTTTGAGATATTTGTGCCAGCCCGCCAGACGCAGACGCGCGGAGACAGAACTTAATGGGCCCGCTAACAGCGCGATTTGCTGGTGACCTAATGCGACCAGATGATCCACGCCAAGCCGCGTACCGTCTTCATGGGAAAAAATAATACTGTTGATGGGGGCCTGGTCAGAGACATCAAGGAATAACGCTGGCACGTTACCACAGGCGGCTTCCACAGCAATGGCATCTTGTTCATCCAGCGGATAGTTGATGATCAGACCGCTGACACGTTGCGCGAGAAGATTGTGTACCGCCGCTTTACAGGCATCGACGCCGCTTCGTTCTACCATCGACACCACCACGCTGGCACCCAGTTGGTCGGCGCGGGATTTAATCGCCGCGACAATTTGTGACGGTGCGTGCAGGGCCAGGCTGGAGGTGGCAACGCCAATCAGCAACGACTGTTTGCCCGCCAGTTGTTGTGCCACGCGGTTGGGAATGTAATTCAGCTCCGCCATTGCCGCTTCCACTTTTTCCCGCGTTTTCGCAGAAACGTGGCTGGCCTGATTCACCACGCGGGAAACGGTCTGATAAGAGACTCCGGCATACTCTGCGACATCGTATAGCGTTACTGGTTTCACATTCACCACCCTGAATTCACTTTCTTCCGGGTGCTATCATGCCATACCACGGAAGGTTTTTCGCCATTCGGCGGCGTTAACGCAAATGCACGCCGCTTCGTCTTCCGGCCACCAGAATAGCCTGCGATTCAACCCCTTCTTCAATCTGTTTTGCTACCCGTTGCAGCGCCGGAAGATGTTTTTCTGCCGCCTGTTCGATGGTCATCGCACTGGCCATATACACCAGATTCAGGCAGCCAATCACCCGTTGTTCACTGCGCAGCGGTACGGCAATGGAGGCGATCTTTTCTTCTTGATCCCAGCCGCGGTAGTTCTGCCCGTACCCCTCTTTGCGTGCGCGCGCCAGAATGGCTTCCAGCTTTAACGGTTCCCGTGCCAGTTGATAGTCATCACCGGGGCGGGCGGCTAACATTTCGATTAACGCCTGGCGTTCTTTTTCCGGGCAAAAGGCCAGCCAGGTCAGGCCCGAGGCGGTTTTCAGGAGCGGTAAACGCCGCCCGACCATTGCCCGGTGAAAGGATAATCGACTGAAACGGTGAGTGGTTTCGCGTACCACCATTGCATCAACATCCAGCGTGGACACATCTGTCGGCCATACCACTTCGCGCAACAGCTCGCCCAGCAGCGGGGCCGCCAGTGCAGAAATCCACTGTTCGTCACGAAACCCTTCGCTTAATTGCCGCACTTTGATGGTCAGACGAAAACTGTCATCGGAGGTACTGCGCCGGACATATCCCTCTTCCAGTAACGTCTCCAGCAGTCGCCGCACAGTGGTGCGATGCAGACCGCTGAGTTCCGCCAGCAGCCCGACGCTGGCACCGCCGTCAAGTTTATTTAACATATTTAATAACATTAGACCGCGGGTTAATCCGCGCACGGTTTTGTATTCCGTCTGCTCATCGTTCTGCATATTCATTGACATTTCTATAGTTAAAACAACGTTGTGCACCTGGTGCACATTCGGGCATGTTTTGATTGTAGCCGAAAACACCCTTCCTATACTGAGCGAACAATAAAAAATTATTTACATGTTTTTAACAAAATAAGTTGCGCTGTACTGTGCGCGCAACGGCATTTTGTCCGAGTCGTGAGGTACTGAAATGGCAATACAACACCCTGACATCCAGCCTGCTGTTAACCATAACGTTAAGGTGGCGATCGCAGGTGCCGGTCCGGTCGGGCTGATGATGGCGAACTATCTCGGCCAGATGGGCATTGACGTGCTGGTGGTGGAGAAACTCGATAAGTTGATCGACTACCCGCGTGCGATTGGTATTGATGACGAGGCGCTGCGCACCATGCAGTCGGTCGGCCTGGTCGATAATGTTCTGCCGCATACTACGCCGTGGCACGCGATGCGTTTTCTCACCCCGAAAGGCCGCTGTTTTGCTGATATTCAGCCAATGACCGATGAATTTGGCTGGCCGCGCCGTAACGCCTTTATTCAGCCACAGGTCGATGCGGTGATGCTGGAAGGGTTGTCGCGTTTTCCGAATGTACGCTGCCTGTTTTCCCGCGAACTGGAGGCTTTCAGCCAGCAAGATGACGAAGTGACCTTGCACCTGAAAACGGCAGAAGGGCAGCGGGAAACGGTCAAAGCCCAATGGCTGGTGGCCTGTGATGGTGGGGCAAGTTTTGTCCGTCGCACCCTGAATGTGCCGTTTGAAGGTAAAACCGCGCCAAATCAGTGGATTGTGGTGGATATCGCCAACGATCCGTTAAGTACGCCGCATATCTATTTGTGTTGTGATCCGGTGCGCCCGTATGTTTCCGCCGCGCTGCCTCATGCGGTACGTCGCTTTGAATTTATGGTGATGCCGGGAGAAACCGAAGAACAGCTGCGTGAGCCGCAAAATATGCGCAAGCTGTTAAGCAAAGTGCTGCCTAATCCGGACAATGTTGAATTGATTCGCCAGCGTGTCTACACCCACAACGCGCGACTGGCGCAACGTTTTCGTATTGATCGCGTACTGCTGGCGGGCGATGCCGCGCACATCATGCCGGTGTGGCAGGGGCAGGGCTATAACAGCGGTATGCGCGACGCTTTTAATCTCGCCTGGAAACTGGCGTTGGTTATCCAGGGGAAAGCCCGTGATGCGCTGCTCGATACCTATCAACAAGAACGTCGCGATCACGCCAAAGCGATGATTGACCTGTCCGTGACGGCGGGCAACGTGCTGGCTCCGCCGAAACGCTGGCAGGGTTCGTTACGTGACGGCGTTTCCTGGCTGCTGAATTATCTGCCGCCAGTAAAACGCTACTTCCTCGAAATGCGCTTCAAGCCGATGCCGCAATATTACGGCGGTGCGCTGGTGCGTGAGTGCGAAGCGAAGCACTCTCCGGTCGGCAAGATGTTTATTCAGCCGAAAGTCACGCAGGAAAACGGCGACGTGACGCTGCTCGATAACGCGATCGGCGCGAACTTCGCGGTAATTGGCTGGGGATGCAATCCACTGTGGGGGATGAGCGACGAGCAAATCCAGCAGTGGCGTGCGTTGGGCACACGCTTCATTCAGGTGGTGCCGGAAGTGCAAATACATACCGCACAGGATAACCACGACGGCGTGCTACGCGTGGGCGATACGCAAGGTCGCCTGCGTAGCTGGTTCGCACAACACAATGCTTCGCTGGTGGTGATGCGCCCGGATCGCTTTGTTGCCGCCACCGCCATTCCGCAAACTCTGGGCAATACGCTGAATAAACTGGCGTCGGTGATGACGCTGACTCGCCCTGATGCCGACGTTTCTGTCGAAAAGGTAGCCTGATATGCACGCTTATCTTCACTGTCTTTCCCATTCGCCGCTGGTGGGGTATGTCGACCCGGCGCAAGAGGTACTCGATGAGGTCAATGGCGTGATTGCCAGCGCCCGCGAGCGTATTGCGGCTTTCTCCCCTGAACTGGTGGTGCTGTTTGCACCAGATCACTACAACGGTTTTTTCTATGACGTGATGCCGCCGTTCTGTTTAGGCGTTGGGGCGACGGCAATTGGTGATTTCGGCAGTGCAGCAGGAGAGCTGCCCGTGCCTGTGGAGCTGGCGGAGGCCTGTGCGCATGCCGTCATGAAGAGTGGGATCGATCTTGCCGTTTCTTACTGTATGCAGGTAGACCACGGGTTCGCCCAGCCGCTGGAGTTCCTGCTCGGCGGGCTGGATAAGGTGCCAGTTCTGCCTGTTTTCATCAACGGCGTCGCCACGCCTTTGCCTGGTTTCCAGCGTACCCGTTTGTTGGGTGAAGCCATTGGACGTTTCACCAGCACTCTCAATAAACGCGTGCTGTTCCTTGGGTCCGGTGGGCTTTCCCATCAGCCGCCGGTGCCAGAACTGGCGAAAGCCGATGCCCATATGCGCGACCGTTTGTTGGGGAGCGGGAAAGATTTACCCGCCAGTGAGCGTGAATTGCGTCAGCAACGGGTGATCAGCGCCGCTGAGAAGTTTGTTGAGGATCAGAGAACTCTGCATCCGCTCAACCCGATTTGGGATAACCAGTTCATGACTTTGCTGGAGCAGGGTCGCATACAGGAACTGGATGCCGTCAGTAACGAAGAGCTTTCCGCCATTGCCGGAAAGTCGACACATGAAATCAAAACCTGGGTCGCCGCTTTTGCCGCTATTTCTGCGTTTGGCAACTGGCGTAGCGAAGGGCGTTATTACCGCCCAATCCCGGAGTGGATTGCCGGATTTGGCTCGTTAAGCGCCAGAACAGAGAACTGAATATGCAGGAGAAGATGATGAGTTATCAGCCACAAACCGAAGCCGCCACCAGCCGTTTTCTGAATGTAGAAGAAGCGGGTAAAACGCTGCGCATCCATTTTAATGACTGCGGACAAGGCGACGAAACTGTTGTCCTGCTGCATGGTTCCGGCCCCGGTGCTACTGGCTGGGCGAACTTCAGCCGCAATATCGATCCGCTGGTAGAGGCGGGCTATCGGGTGATCCTGTTGGATTGTCCGGGCTGGGGTAAGAGCGATGCGATCGTTAATAGTGGTTCGCGATCGGATCTTAATGCACGAATCCTGAAAAGCGTGGTGGATCAACTGGATATCGCCAAAATCCACTTGCTGGGCAACTCGATGGGCGGCCACAGTTCTGTGGCGTTCACTCTTAACTGGCCGGAGCGCGTCGGCAAACTGGTGCTGATGGGCGGCGGTACGGGCGGCATGAGTTTGTTTACGCCGATGCCAACCGAAGGTATTAAGCGACTGAATCAGCTTTATCGCCAGCCTACTATCGAAAACCTGAAGCTGATGATGGATATCTTCGTTTTTGATACCAGCGATTTGACCGACGCCCTGTTTGAAGCGCGCCTGAATAATATGCTGTCGCGTCGCGATCACCTGGAAAACTTCGTTAAGAGCCTGGAAGCCAATCCGAAACAGTTCCCGGATTTTGGCCCACGTCTGGCGGAAATCAAAGCACAAACCCTGATTGTCTGGGGGCGCAACGACCGTTTTGTGCCGATGGATGCGGGTCTGCGTCTGCTTTCCGGCATTGCCGGTTCTGAACTGCATATCTTCCGCGACTGTGGTCACTGGGCGCAGTGGGAACATGCCGACGCTTTCAATCAACTGGTGCTGAATTTCCTCGCACGCCCTTAAGGAATGGTCATGACGAAGCATACTCTTGAGCAACTGGCGGCGGATTTACGCCGCGCCGCAGAGCAGGGCGAAGCGATTGCGCCGCTGCGTGGTCTGATTGGTATTGAAAACGCGAAAGCCGCCTACGCCATTCAACGCATCAATGTGCAACATGACGTCGCTCAGGGACGGCGAGTGGTGGGGCGCAAAGTGGGACTGACGCATCCGAAAGTGCAACAACAACTGGGCGTTGATCAACCGGATTATGGGACGTTATTTGCCGACATGTGTTATGGCGATAATGAAACCATTCCTTTTTCCCGCGTCTTGCAACCCCGCATTGAAGCGGAGATCGCACTGGTTTTGAACCGCGATTTGCCCGCGACCGATACCACGTTTAACGAACTGTATAACGCCATTGAATGGGTACTTCCGGCGCTGGAAGTGGTGGGTAGCCGCATCCGCGACTGGTCGATTCAGTTTGTCGATACCGTGGCAGATAACGCCTCCTGCGGGGTGTATGTCATCGGCGGTCCGGCGCAACGTCTGGCGGGGTTAGATCTGAAAAACTGCGCCATGAAGATGACGCGTAATAACGAAGAGGTTTCCAGCGGGCGCGGCAGCGAATGCCTGGGGCATCCGCTTAATGCCGCTGTCTGGCTGGCACGCAAAATGGCCAGCCTGGGTCAACCGCTGCGCGCCGGAGATATCATTCTTACCGGGGCATTAGGTCCGATGGTGGCGGTAAATGCGGGCGATCGTTTTGAAGCCCATATTGAAGGCATAGGTTCAGTTGCTGCGACATTTTCAAGCGCAGTCCCAAAAGGAAGTCTGTCATGAGTAAGCGTAAAGTCGCCATTATCGGTTCTGGCAACATTGGCACCGATTTGATGATTAAAATTTTGCGTCACGGTCAGCATCTGGAGATGGCGGTGATGGTCGGCATTGATCCTCAGTCCGACGGTCTGGCGCGTGCCAGACGTATGGGCGTCGCCACCACCCATGAAGGGGTTATCGGGCTGATGAACATGCCTGAATTTGCTGATATCGACATTGTATTTGATGCGACCAGCGCGGGCGCGCATGTGAAAAACGATGCCGCTTTACGCGAAGCGAAACCGGATATTCGCTTAATTGACCTGACGCCTGCTGCCATCGGCCCTTACTGCGTGCCGGTGGTTAACCTCGAGACGAACGTCGATCAACTGAACGTCAACATGGTCACCTGCGGCGGCCAGGCCACTATTCCAATGGTGGCGGCAGTTTCACGCGTGGCGCGTGTTCATTACGCCGAAATTATCGCTTCTATCGCCAGTAAATCTGCCGGACCTGGCACGCGTGCCAATATCGATGAATTTACGGAAACCACGTCGCGCGCCATTGAAGTGGTGGGCGGCGCGGCAAAAGGGAAGGCGATTATCGTGCTTAACCCAGCAGAGCCACCGTTGATGATGCGTGACACGGTGTATGTATTGAGCGACGAAGCTTCACAAGATGATATCGAAGCCTCAATCAATGAAATGGCTGAGGCGGTGCAGGCTTACGTACCGGGATATCGCCTGAAACAGCGCGTGCAGTTTGAAGTTATCCCGCAGGATAAACCGGTTAATTTGCCGGGCGTGGGGCAGTTCTCCGGACTGAAAACGGCGGTCTGGCTGGAAGTCGAAGGCGCAGCGCATTATCTGCCTGCCTATGCGGGCAACCTCGACATTATGACTTCCAGTGCGCTGGCGACAGCGGAAAAAATGGCCCAGTCACTGGCGCGCAAGGCAGGAGAAGTGGCATGAACGGTAAAAAACTTTATATCTCGGACGTCACGTTGCGTGACGGTATGCACGCCATTCGTCATCAGTATTCGCTGGAAAACGTTCGCCAGATTGCCAAAGCACTGGATGATGCTCGCGTGGATTCGATTGAAGTGGCCCATGGCGACGGTTTGCAGGGTTCCAGCTTTAACTATGGTTTCGGCGCACATAGCGACCTTGAATGGATTGAAGCGGCGGCGGATGTGGTGAAGCACGCCAAAATCGCGACGTTGTTGCTGCCAGGCATCGGCACTATTCACGATCTGAAAAATGCCTGGCAGGCTGGCGCGCGGGTGGTTCGTGTGGCAACGCACTGTACCGAAGCTGATGTTTCCGCCCAGCATATTCAGTATGCCCGCGAGCTCGGAATGGACACCGTTGGTTTTCTGATGATGAGCCATATGACCACGCCGGAGAATCTCGCGAAGCAGGCAAAGCTGATGGAAGGCTACGGTGCGACCTGTATTTATGTGGTGGATTCTGGCGGTGCGATGAACATGAGCGATATCCGCGACCGTTTCCGCGCCCTGAAAGCAGTGCTGAAACCAGAAACGCAAACCGGCATGCACGCTCACCATAACCTGAGTCTTGGCGTGGCGAACTCTATCGCGGCGGTGGAAGAGGGCTGCGACCGAATCGACGCCAGTCTTGCGGGAATGGGCGCGGGTGCAGGTAACGCGCCGCTGGAAGTATTTATTGCCGCCGCGGATAAACTGGGCTGGCAGCATGGGACCGATCTCTATGCGTTAATGGATGCCGCTGACGACCTGGTGCGTCCGTTGCAGGATCGTCCGGTACGAGTCGATCGCGAAACGCTGGCGCTGGGATACGCTGGCGTTTACTCCAGCTTCCTGCGTCACTGCGAAACGGCGGCGGCGCGTTATGGCTTAAGCGCGGTGGATATTCTCGTTGAGCTGGGCAAACGCCGGATGGTTGGCGGCCAGGAGGATATGATCGTCGACGTGGCGCTTGATCTGCGCAACAACAAATAATGATGCCTGCTGAGAACGTGCATTTTGTATGCCCATCCCAGGCCTGATAAGACGCGCAAGCGTCGCATCAGGCATCTGTGCACGACTGCCGGATGCGGCGTGAACGCCTTATCCGGCCTACATTTCGCCTGCAGGCTGTCATTAAATGGTTCTGATTACGCGGCTGGCAATGTATCAGCCGCGATTCACCTGCACTCACAACGAGGTTCATCTTATGTCGACTCGTACCCCTTCATCATCTTCATCCCGCCTGATGCTGACCATCGGGCTTTGTTTTTTGGTCGCTCTGATGGAAGGACTGGATCTTCAGGCGGCTGGCATTGCGGCGGGTGGCATCGCCCAGGCTTTCGCACTCGATAAAATGCAAATGGGTTGGATATTCAGCGCCGGAATACTCGGTTTGCTACCCGGTGCGCTGGTTGGCGGAATGCTGGCGGACCGTTATGGTCGCAAGCGCATTTTGATTGGCTCAGTTGCGCTGTTTGGTTTGTTCTCACTGGCAACGGCGATTGCCTGGGATTTCCCATCACTGGTCTTTGCACGGCTGATGACCGGTGTCGGGCTGGGGGCGGCGTTGCCGAATCTTATCGCCCTGACGTCTGAAGCCGCGGGTCCACGTTTTCGTGGGACGGCAGTGAGCCTGATGTATTGCGGTGTTCCCATTGGCGCGGCGCTGGCGGCGACGCTGGGTTTCGCGGGGGCAAACTTAGCCTGGCAAACGGTGTTTTGGGTAGGTGGTGTGGTGCCGTTGATTCTGGTGCCGCTATTAATGCGCTGGCTGCCGGAGTCGGCGGTTTTCGCTGGCGAAAAACAGGCCGCACCACCGCTGCGTGCGTTATTTGCGCCAGAAACGGCAACCGCGACGCTGCTGCTGTGGTTGTGTTATTTCTTCACTCTGCTGGTGGTCTACATGTTGATCAACTGGCTGCCGCTGCTTTTGGTGGAGCAAGGATTCCAGCCATCACAGGCGGCTGGGGTGATGTTTGCACTGCAAATGGGGGCGGCAAGTGGGACGTTAATGTTGGGTGCATTAATGGATAAGCTGCGTCCAGTAACCATGTCGCTACTGATTTATAGCGGCATGTTAGCTTCGCTACTGGCACTGGGAACGGTGTCGTCATTTAACGGTATGTTGCTGGCGGGATTTGTCGCGGGGTTATTTGCGACAGGTGGGCAAAGCGTTTTATATGCCCTGGCACCGTTGTTTTACAGTTCGCAGATCCGCGCAACAGGTGTGGGAACAACCGTGGCGGTAGGGCGTCTGGGGGCCATGAGCGGCCCGTTGCTGGCCGGGAAAATGCTGGCATTAGGCACTGGCACGGTTGGCGTAATGGCCGCTTCTGCGCCGGGTATTCTTGTTGCTGGGTTGGCGGTGTTTATTTTGATGAGTCGGAAATCAAGAATGCAGGCGTGCGCCGATGCCTGATGCGCCTTATTAAGCAGGGGCGAAAGGGACTTGCCCTCAATACACCTAAGGCGTTTACAGGTATACTCGCTAAAAATTATTCAGCGGGTTTGGAAACAAAGATGGCAAAACTTACCTTACAAGAGCAGTTGCTCAAAGCAGGATTAGTCACCAGCAAAAAAGCGGCGAAGGTCGAGAGAACGGCGAAAAAATCGCGCGTTCAGGCGCGTGAAGCTCGGGCGGCGGTAGAAGAAAATAAAAAGGCACAGCTTGAGCGTGATAAACAGCTTAGCGAGCAACAAAAACAAGCGGCGTTGGCGAAAGAATATAAAGCCCAAGTGAAGCAGCTTATTGAAATGAACCGAATCACCATTGCCAATGGCGATATTGGTTTTAACTTTACCGATGGTAATCTGATTAAGAAGATTTTTGTTGATAAGCTCACACAGGCGCAGTTGATTAATGGTCGTCTGGCGATTGCCCGCTTGTTGGCCGATAACAATAGCGAAGGTGAATACGCCATTATTCCCGCCAGCGTTGCCGATAAAATTGCTCAGCGCGATGCCAGCAGTATTGTGTTGCATAGTGCACTCAGCGCCGAAGAGCAGAATGAAGATGATCCGTATGCCGACTTCAAAGTGCCTGATGATTTGATGTGGTAAACATAGATAAGTCGTGCGCAAATGCCTGATGCGACGCTATGCGCGTCTTATCAGGCATACGATTTATGGGCGAAATGTAGGCCGGATAAGGCGTTCACGCCGCATCCGGCAGTCGTGCGCCATGCCTGATGCGACGCTTTGCGCGTCTTATCAGGCCTACGGTTTATGGGCGAAATGTAGGCCGGATAAGGCGTTTACGCCGCATCCGGCAGGCGTGCGCCATGCCTGATGCGACGCTTTGCGCGTCTTATCAGGCCTACGGTTTACGGGCGAAATGTAGGTGGATAAGGCGTTTACGCCGCATCCGGCAGGCGTGCGCAAATGCTCAACGCATATTCAATTTATTGGCGTGGTACGCAATATGCTCGCCAATAAAACTGGAGACAAAATAATAGCTGTGATCATAACCCTCGTGATAACGGATTAACGCCTTGATATTCATCTCCTGACAGACCTTTTCAAGATTTTGAGTCCGCAACTGTTCCGCGTAAAAATCATCACTCAACCCCTGATCAACCATGATTTCCGCAACGCGTTGACCTTGTGAAATAAGGCTCACCGGATCGTAATCCAACCAGGCATCTTTATTTTCACCAAGATATGCGGCAAAGGCTTGCTGTCCCCACGGTACTTGCGATGGGGAGACAATGGGCGAAAACGCCGAGACGCTGACATATTCATCTGGATTACGTAACGCCAGCACTAGCGCGCCCAGCCCGCCCATAGAATGACCTGAAATAGACTTTCTGGCCGTTGCCGGAAAATGTTGCATCACTAAATCCGGCAGCTCGTTGCGGATATAGTCATACATTTTGTAATGTTCATTCCACGGCGCTTGCGTTGCGTTCAGGTAAAACCCGGCACCTTGCCCGAGATCGTAACGGTCGGCATCTGCGACATGACTGCCTCGCGGACTGGTGTCCGGCGCAACAACAATAATGTTGTGCTCAGCCGCGTAACGCTGCATCCCCGATTTAGTAATGAAATTCTGCTCGTTGCAGGTCAGGCCCGAAAGCCAGTACAGCACCGGCAATTTTTCAATCGCGGCTTTTGGTGGGAGATAGACGCCGACATTCATTTCACATTTCAGTGATTGGGAATAATGCCGATACACATTTTGCCAGCCGCCAAAGCTGGCATGTTTTTCAATGAGTTCCATCAGTCATTATCTCACGGTTAATTCCCCGGACGGCTGCCCGGGGACGGTATTAAGAACCTCGTCTGAACTGGACGGGGCAAACCTGCGGGAAATCAGTAACGAATTACGGTTCGAATGGATTTGCCTTCATGCATCAGGTCGAAGGCGTCATTAATTTCATCCAGGCTCATGGTATGCGTGACAAACGGTTCCAGGTCGATATCACCTTTCATCGCATCTTCAACCATACCCGGTAACTGGGAACGACCTTTCACGCCACCAAACGCAGAACCTTTCCATACGCGACCGGTGACCAACTGGAATGGGCGCGTTGAAATTTCCTGACCGGAACCTGCTACCCCGATGATTACCGACTGACCCCAGCCGCGGTGTGCGCTTTCCAGCGCCGCACGCATCACGTTGACGATACCGATGCATTCAAAGGTATGGTCGATACCCCATTTGTTGATATCCAGCAGGACATCTTTAATCGGTTTGTCGTAGTCATTCGGATTAATGCAGTCGGTGGCACCGAAACGACGCGCCAGATCGAATTTCTTCGGGTTCGTATCAATAGCAATAATCCGTCCCGCTTTCGCCTGACGTGCACCCTGAACCACAGCCAGACCAATCGCGCCAAGACCAAACACGGCAACAGAATCACCTGGCTGGACTTTAGCGGTGTTGTGTACCGCGCCAATACCGGTGGTCACGCCACAGCCCAGCAGGCAGACGTGTTCATGGTTTGCTTCTGGATTAATTTTGGCCAGAGACACTTCCGCGACCACGGTGTATTCACTGAATGTAGAACAGCCCATGTAGTGATAAAGCGGCTGCCCGTTGTAAGAAAAACGGGTGGTGCCGTCTGGCATCAGGCCTTTGCCCTGGGTTTCGCGAACCGCGACACAGAGGTTGGTTTTGCCGGAACGACAGAACTCACACTCGCCGCACTCTGCGGTATAAAGTGGGATCACATGGTCGCCAGGTTTGACGCTGGTTACGCCTTCACCGACTTCAACCACAACGCCAGCCCCTTCGTGACCAAGAACCACCGGGAACACACCTTCCGGGTCATCGCCGGAGAGGGTAAATGCGTCGGTATGGCAAACGCCGGTATGGGTAACTTTGATCAGCACTTCACCTTTTTTCGGTGGTGCAACGTCAATTTCAACGATTTCCAGCGGTTTACCGGGAGCAAATGCAACGGCAGCACGTGATTTCATCTTTCGCTCTTCCTCAATATGGTAATAGATTCAGCTATTTAAGATAGGCTCGAACCAGTTCAATAGTGTCGTCAACGGATTGGCTGACTTCACGGCTGTAGCAGTCATTTCGGTCAAACGTTTCCCGGATATGGCTTTCAAGCACTTCTGCCATCAGCCCGTTAGCCGCGCCCCGAACGGCGGCTATCTGTTGGAGTATGGCACGGCATTCGGCATCACCCTCCAGCGACCGTTCCAGAGCATCAATCTGCCCCCGAATACGACGAACTCGAGTAAGGACCTTTTTCTTCTCTTCCGGAGTACTGGGCATTTCGCACCTCATCATCTGCACGCAATATACTATAGGGGGGTATGCTATATGTCAATGCATACCCCCCTATAGTATATAACACTGGAGAATAAAATTTATCCGGTGAATTTGGGCGGAAAACGAAAAGGAAAGTGTTTGGGCGCTAATCGGCAGGGAAGGCCGCCCTGGATAGCGGGCGGCAGACGGAATCAAAATTTCCAGGTCAGATGAGCTGCGAGTTGCAAGCCGTCATAATCATCGGTTGGGGTGTCGTACCACACTTTACCTGCCGTCAGCCCCAAATTAAGTTGCTCTGTTAAAGGCTGAATACGCTGTAAACTGACGCTCTTCATACTGCCGTGTCGTGTCTCTGGCGACCAGTCATAAGTGTAAGCTCCGGTCCCGCGAGTTAGCCAAAGCTGGGTATAACCACCGCCGCGCGTATCGTTCAGGCGCAGGGAAATCATATTGCTGTAACTGCCGCCCGCATCGCTTGAGTCATAATGGGTATAGCGATAGCTGGTAATCACCGGGCCGGTATAAAGCGAAACGCCACCTTGCCAGGCATTAACGTCAACGTCATCGTAATATTTGGTGTAGCGATAACCGGTCGTGAACACCGTTTTTGGCAGCAGGGCCAGGTTAATATCCTGACGAAAATCCTGGCGGGCAAAGACCGGCGTATTATCCGCAAATGCAATACCCGTTCGGGTCGTCAGCCAGTTATTCCATTTATACCAGACAGCACCCTGGCCGCGTGTGGCATTGAAACTTTCAGTCTCGTAATCTCGACGTCCCTGGGAAAGATTGAAAAGCAGTGTTGCGTTTTCAACTTTTGCAACCAGTTCGGCATACGCTAAATTACGGTTACCATGATCGCCAGAATAATCGGTAAAATCGTAGCCTGCGGTAATAGATGTTAACCCGGCATAAGCGGGCAATGCGCTAAAGACTGCTGCCGCTAATAACGTCCGTTTTATCATTTTAATCTCCTGTACGGATAAATTCTTGCCGGAGTGAGTAATTTCCGGTAGGTAAATTACGTTCTACAATAACGCGTGGACCAAGCTGTGTATTCGGAGAAATAATTCGCCCCGGTAAAATAATAACCTGCACGCCAAGTCGTGAACGCCGACCAATATAACAACCTAATTTATCGCATCCGGTAGCGATAGTACCTTCCGCGGTGCGAACCGATACTGGCTGTTCATCCAGACGATGATTACTGGTACGCACCAGCGCGCCTAAATATGCCCCGCTTGCTACCACCGAGTCGGCAATAAAACATTGCGGACCAATCGTTGCTTCCGCTTCAATAACCGCATTTTTTATTTCTGTGGCAAAACCAATTTTTACACCATTGCTGATTACCGTGTTGGGGCGAATAAAAGCATAATTGCCAATCAGGCAATTTGCGCCAATCACTACCGGTCCTTGAATCACTGCACCGTGGCAAATACTGGTATTGGTGCCAATAATAACTTCACCGGCACTCTCATCAATAATTACCTGGTCTGCAATCTGAATATTTTTCTCTTTAACATTAAGCTTCAGATAACTTTTCAGTTCCTGCGACAGAAGAGTTGGAATAAGCGGTTGGCGCTTCCACCAGTGCGGAATAACGGGTGGGTTTGTCGCGCTGAGGTTCGCGTCCAGTAAAAAAGGCAATAAGTCCATAAATAATCCAGATGGCATAAGCTAATAATACATACACAACGGAAAAAGGCGCTAAAGGCACCAATAACCAGCAACGATGAAACCAAGCGCTAAAAGCACCAATAACACAAACTACGCCGACCCAGATAAGTGGAAACATTGCCAATATTACGCCATGTGGACCGGTGGCGATGAATTCATTAAACCAGGTAGTGAGATAAATCCCAACGCCATAAAGCACAACCAGCAGCATGGGGAAAATACTGAATATGCCAAAGCGGCTAAATAAAAGCCTTTTATGCAGGCGCATACATACCGCGTAGCCCACAATCCAGCGCCGCCAGCGTCGCCACTCCTCACGCGGACTGTTGCATTCCTGTGGGTATACGATGCAGCGATTCGCCTGCCGAATACGATAGCCGTTTGCCACCAATGTCCAGGTGAGATCAAGGTCTTCGACTTTAGTACGATCCGAGAAACCGAACTTACGCAATACATCAGTACGGAACATCCCGCAGGCACCGCTGATGATAAACGGTGCACCACCCAATAGTTGCTGTAACGTGCGTTTCATAACGATCATTGGCAACTTCACCGTCGCGCGGATGTGCGGCAGCAGGCCAGCGCCTTTTAACGCGGTGGAGGGAATGCCGCCTACGGCGTCAGCGCCGCGCTCAATTTCCGCCAACATATAGCCCATGCCGTTTTTATCGGGCGGGACGTAAGTATCGGCATCGCTTAAAAAAACCTGGTCGCAGGTGGCGTAGTTGAGGCCATTCATTAGCGCACCACCTTTACCGGTATTTTTTTGCGTGACGGCAACAAAGCGGTCGCCCCATTTACGTTTTACTTCTGCCATGACTGCTTCGGTATTATCAGTGGAGCCGTCGTTAACGCAAATTACCCGGCAAAAATAAGGGTTGCGTAGCAGATTTTCCAGCGACTGAGCCAGACAAGGGCCTTCGTTATAGGCAGGAATAATTGCGTCAATGCAGCCTTTTTTTTGGCTGGGCTTACGCCTTAACGTACTCAGGAACCATAGTAATATTGCTACGGCCATACATATAAAGATCCAGGTTTTCATGCAATCTGCTCAAAGAATCATTTTATGAATAACAAAGCCTTCACCCAGGTCGCTATTGACCTGTTGTCCGCGAAATTGTGCGACAGCACGCAAACGTTCTGGGCGCATATAATCACGCAGACTCTGACTTTTATGTTTTTGTAACGCGTTTAGTTTTATAGAAAAATATTTCTCTTCCACGGATTCAAAAACCTGGGGCATAAATGAAAGCCAGGTACTTGGCGTTTCGTAGCCGAGAATTTGAGGAATTGCCCGACAGGCCACCATTGACGCCTGATAAACGGCCAGATGATCCTGATGGCGGTCGGCATCATGCATGGTATAGACACGAATGATTTCAACATCAGACGGAATTTGAGACTTAATGATATTTTCCAGGGCGGTAATCATATCATTGAGCTGTAAATGAGCACGGGTATCAGCAAAATTAAGATGAATAGTCTGCTGGCATCCTAATATCTTTAGGGCTTCGCGTGACTCTGCGTGGCGATCGATTAATCCATCGGTGCCAGAATTGCCGGTAGTCATAACTACGGCAGCGATATAAATCCCTTTTTGCGCAAGACGAGCGAGCGATGCGCCGCAGCCTAATTCTATATCGTCAGGGTGTGCGCCAATAGCAAGAATACCTTTCTTTTTATTTTTTGAAGAAAGGAGCGCAGAATTTAAAACCTTATCCATTTAATGACACTCCATTTTAATTATTATACTGCAAGCGCAGCGATACGCGCAGAGAGGTAATCTCTGGCGCAAGCAGACGTTAAAATTTATACGTAATGAAAGTTGCTAATAACTTAGTGCCAGGATGCTATGAGGGGCTGAAAATCGACAGGGTAAAGTTTTTTTTACGTAGTTCATATGTTAGGTTTTTGTGTGTTTGCTATGTATAGTTATTTTCTTTTGCGCATTGTATTTAGATGTGAATTAGTTTGTCAATTAATTGCATTTAAAAAATATGTTCAATGAACGGATATTGTTTATATAAATATTGTGAATGTAATATGCTGTGGGCGAAAAACAATACAATAGTATATTTAATGCGAATATAATAACTTTATCATATATTTTGGTTTTAATAAAAATAAGAAGATAGTAAATCTCGTAATCTGACTTTTTATGCATCAATAAAATACAGTGCAGCAATTTCCCCGAGTTGTGAGATGATGCCAATTGCATAATTAACCTTTCCTTTGCTGTTTTTTTGCTAAGAATAAAATCATCTGTACCATAACGACTAATTCTTTTATCAAATGTCTTTGTCCGCGAATACTGCTCCCATAACAAGACAGGGGAGCAGACAATCATGGCAATTTCATCGCGTAACACACTTCTTGCCGCACTGGCATTCATCGCTTTTCAGGCGCAGGCGGTGAACGTCACCGTGGCCTATCAAACCTCCGCCGAACCGGCGAAAGTCGCTCAAGCTGATAACACCTTTGCCAAAGAGAGCGGGGCGACGGTGGACTGGCGCAAGTTTGACAGCGGGGCCAGCATCGTGCGGGCATTGGCCTCGGGCGATGTGCAAATCGGCAACCTCGGCTCCAGTCCGTTAGCGGTAGCTGCCAGCCAACAGGTGCCGATTGAAGTCTTCTTGCTGGCGTCAAAACTGGGCAACTCTGAGGCGTTGGTGGTGAAGAAAACCATCAGCAAACCGGAAGACTTGATTGGTAAACGTATCGCCGTGCCGTTTATCTCCACGACACACTACAGCCTGCTGGCGGCGCTGAAACACTGGGGCATTAAACCTGGGCAAGTGGAGATAGTGAACCTGCAGCCGCCCGCGATTATCGCCGCCTGGCAACGGGGAGATATCGATGGCGCTTATGTCTGGGCACCGGCGGTTAACGCCCTGGAAAAAGACGGCAAGGTGCTGACCGATTCTGAACAGGTCGGGCAGTGGGGCGCGCCGACGCTGGACGTCTGGGTAGTGCGGAAAGATTTTGCCGAGAAACATCCTGAGGTCGTGAAAGCGTTCGCTAAAAGCGCCATCGATGCTCAGCAACCATACATTGCTAACCCAGACGCGTGGCTGAAACAGCCGGAAAACATCAGCAAACTGGCGCGCTTAAGCGGCGTGCCGGAAGGCAATGTGCCGGGGCTGGTGAAGGGAAACACCTATCTGACGCCGCAGCAGCAAACGGTAGAACTGACCGGACCGGTGAACAAAGCGATCATCGACACCGCGCAGTTTTTGAAAGAGCAGGGCAAAGTCCCGGCTGTAGCGAATGATTACAGCCAGTACGTTACCTCTCGATTCGTGCAATAAAAGGAGGCGCAGATGCTGCAAATCTCTCATCTTTACGCCGATTATGGCGGCAAACCAGCACTGGAAGATATCAACCTGACGCTGGAAAGCCGCGAACTGCTGGTAGTGCTGGGACCGTCCGGCTGCGGCAAAACCACGTTGCTGAATTTAATTGCTGGTTTTGTGCCTTATCAGCACGGCAGCATTCAACTGGCGGGCAAACACATTCAAGGACCGGGAGCAGAACGCGGCGTGGTTTTTCAGAATGAAGGATTGCTACCGTGGCGCAATGTGCAGGATAACGTGGCGTTCGGTCTGCAACTGGCGGGGATAGAGAAAATGCAGCGTCTGGAAATTGCTCTCCAGATGCTGAAAAAAGTAGGTCTGGAAGGCGCAGAAAAACGCTTCATCTGGCAGCTTTCTGGAGGCCAGCGTCAGCGAGTGGGGATTGCCCGCGCGCTGGCGGCAAATCCCCAACTGTTATTACTCGACGAGCCGTTTGGCGCGCTGGACGCCTTTACCCGCGACCAGATGCAAACCTTGTTGCTGAAACTCTGGCAGGAGACGGGCAAGCAGGTACTGTTGATTACTCACGATATAGAGGAAGCGGTGTTTATGGCGACCGAGCTGGTTCTGCTTTCGCCAGGGCCAGGGCGTGTGCTGGAGCGTCTTCCGCTCGACTTCGCTCGCCGCTTTGTTGCGGGAGAATCGAGTCGCAGCATCAAGTCCGATCCACAGTTTATTGCCATTCGCGAATATGTTTTAAGCCGCGTATTTGAGCAACGGGAGGCGTTCTCATGAGTGTGCTCATTAACGAAAAACTGCATTCGAGTCGGTTGAAATGGCGCTGGCCGCTCTCACGGCAAGTGACCTTAAGCATTGGTACGTTAGCGGTTTTACTCACCGTATGGTGGACGGTGGCGACGCTGCAACTGATTAGCCCGCTATTTTTGCCGCCGCCGCAACAAGTACTGGCAAAACTGCTCACCATTGCCGGACCGCAGGGATTTATGGACGCCACCCTGTGGCAGCATCTGGCTGCCAGCCTGACGCGCATTATGCTGGCGCTATTTGCAGCGGTGTTGATCGGTATTCCGGTCGGGATCGCGATGGGACTTAGCCCTACGGTACGCGGCATTCTGGATCCGGTAATCGAGCTTTATCGTCCGGTGCCGCCGCTGGCCTATTTGCCGCTGATGGTGATCTGGTTTGGTATTGGCGAAACGTCGAAGATCTTACTGATCTATTTAGCGATTTTTGCACCGGTGGCGATGTCGGCGCTGGCGGGGGTGAAAAGCGTCCAGCAGGTTCGCATTAGTGCCGCGCAGTCGCTGGGGGCCAGCCGTATACAGGTGCTGTGGTTTGTCATTTTGCCTGGCGCGCTGCCGGAAATCCTCACCGGATTACGCATTGGTCTGGGTGTGGGCTGGTCTACGTTGGTGGCGGCGGAGTTGATTGCCGCAACGCGAGGCTTAGGTTTTATGGTCCAGTCAGCAGGTGAATTCCTCGCGACTGACGTGGTGCTGGCGGGGATCGCGGTGATTGCGATTATCGCATTTCTTTTAGAACTGGGTCTGCGTGCGTTACAACGCCGCCTGACGCCCTGGCATGGAGAAGTACAATGAGTGAACGTCTGAGCATTACCCCGCTGGGGCCGTATATTGGCGCACAAATTTCGGGTGCCGACCTGACGCGCCCGTTAAGCGATAATCAGTTTGAACAGCTTTACCATGCGGTGCTGCGCCATCAGGTGGTGTTTCTGCGCGATCAAGCTATTACGCCGCAGCAGCAACGCGCGCTGGCCCAGCGTTTTGGCGAGCTGCATATTCACCCTGTTTACCCTCATGCTGAAGGGGTTGACGAGATCATCGTACTGGACACCCATAACGATAATCCGCCGGATAACGACAACTGGCACACCGATGTGACATTTATTGAGACGCCGCCAGCAGGGGCGATTCTCGCAGCGAAAGAGTTGCCATCGACCGGTGGCGATACGCTCTGGACCAGCGGTATTGCCGCCTATGAGGCGCTCTCTGTTCCCTTCCGCCAGCTTTTGAGCGGGCTGCGCGCGGAGCATGATTTCCGTAAATCGTTCCCGGAATACAAGTACCGCAAAACCGAAGAGGAACATCAACGTTGGCGCGAGGCGGCCGCGAAGAATCCGCCGTTGTTACATCCAGTGGTGCGTACTCATCCGGTGAGCGGCAAACAGGCACTGTTTGTTAATGAAGGATTTACCACGCGAATTGTCGATGTCAGCGAGAAAGAGAGCGAAGCCTTGTTAGGCTTTTTGTTTGCCCATATCACCAAACCGGAGTTTCAGGTGCGTTGGCGCTGGCAACCGAATGATATTGCGATTTGGGATAACCGCGTGACTCAGCATTATGCGAATGCCGATTATTTGCCACAGCGGCGGATTATGCATCGCGCAACGATTCTCGGGGATAAACCATTTTATCGGGCGGGGTGAAGGGGAAATGCCGGGTTGGGATAACCCGGCATAATGATCATTAACGCAGAATCTTCTTCTCAGCTAGATCCAGCGCAAAGTAGCTGAAAATCAGATCCGCACCCGCACGCTTAATCGAACCTAAGCTTTCGAGCACCACTTTCTCTTCATCTATAGCACCTGCCAGCGCGGCGAATTTAATCATCGCGTACTCGCCACTCACCTGATACGCGCCAATCGGCAATTCCGTACGTTCACGCAGCTCACGCACGATGTCGAGGTACGCACCAGCTGGTTTAACCATCAGGCAGTCTGCGCCCTGGGCTTCATCCAGCAGTGACTCACGAATCGCCTCACGACGGTTCATTGGGTTCATCTGATAGCTTTTGCGATCGCCTTTTAATGCGCTTCCGGCAGCTTCACGGAACGGGCCATAAAAGGAGGAGGCGAACTTGGTGGAATACGACATAATCGCCGTATCTTTAAAGCCTGCAGCGTCCAACGCCTGGCGAATCGCCTGTACCTGTCCGTCCATCGCAGCGGAAGGGGCGATGAAGTCTGCACCTGCAGCAGCTGCAACCACCGCTTGTTTGCCTAAATTTTCCAGAGTCGCGTCGTTGTCGACGCCGTGATCGCACAACACGCCGCAGTGTCCGTGAGAAGTGTATTCACAGAAACAGGTGTCTGACATGACGATCATTTCAGGCACGGTCTGCTTGCAGATGCGCGACATACGCGCCACCAGACCATCTTCCCGCCAGGCATCACTGCCGGTTTCATCAGTATGGTGAGAGATGCCGAAAGTCATCACCGAACGAATACCGGCGTTGGCGATGCGTTCAATTTCGCGTGCCAGATGTTTCTCTGGAATGCGCATCACGCCAGGCATGGCTTCAACGGCTTTGTAGTCGTCAATTTCTTCTTCAACAAAGATCGGCAACACCAGGTCGTTAAGGCTAAGTGTTGTCTCTTCAAACATAGCGCGCAGCGCAGGAGATTTGCGCAGGCGACGAGGGCGTTGGATTAAGTCTGTCATGGTCTGCCTGATGTTTGTGGAATTAAGGTGCACAGTATACCTGATGCTGGGCGGGAGTGTTTTACGAAAGTTGTCGCGATGTTGATAAGAAGAGAACGAAAGAGAGGTCAGGACATCTTTGTAATAGAAATAGCAATGATTTTATATTCACTGCAAATATTTTTAATTTTTATTTATAATCTTCAATTATTGTTTTTGTTGATTTGGTTGAGCTGTCAAAAATTGAATGGCTTAAAGTTCATTGTTTATTGATAAATTATTTATCTGATTTGTTGGTTTGATATTTTTAGAAGCTATAATTCAAAATTAACGCTTTCATTAACGTGTTGAAAAACTGTGTTTTTGTCAGTTTTTTCTTTGCGTGTGTAGATGTTTTTTATATATGTCCACAATCGGACTTAGGGGAAAGAATAATTGAACCATTCCTCTATAACGCCGCATAATCGTAAACGCGAAACATAAGATGTTTTCTATGCATTGATAATTGATGGATCAACTTATTACGTCCCTGAGGAGGGATGACAAATGCACTCCTGGAAAAAGAAACTTGTAGTATCACAATTAGCATTGGCTTGCACTCTGGCTATCACCTCTCAGGCTAATGCAGCGACCAACGATATTTCTGGTCAAACTTACAATACTTTTCATCACTACAACGACACCACTTATGCTGATGACGTTTACTATGATGGTTATGTAGGCTGGAACAACTATGCCGCTGATAGCTATTACAACGGCGATATCTACCCGGTCATTAATAACGCTACCGTTAACGGCGTAATTTCTACCTACTATCTGGACGACGGTATTTCTACCAATACCAACGCCAATAGTCTGACAATCAAAAACAGCACTATTCACGGTATGATTTATTCCGAGTGCATGACAACAGATTGTGCTGATCGTGCGGATGATTACTACCATGACCGTCTGGCGCTGACTGTTGATAATTCAACGATCGACGACAACTACGAACACTACACATATAACGGCACCTACAATAATGCCGCTGATACTCATGTTGTAGACGTTTATAACATCGGTACTGCCATCACTCTGGATCAGGAAGTTGATCTGTCCATCTCTAATAACTCTCACGTAGCAGGTATTACGCTGACTCAGGGTTATGAGTGGGAAGATATCGACGACAACACTGTCAGCACCGGTGTAAATAGCAGCGAAGTGTTTAATAACACCATCACTGTTAAAGATTCTACCGTGACCTCTGGTTCATGGACTGATGAAGGTACTACTGGTTGGTTTGGTAATACCAGCAATGCCAGTGATTACAACGGTAATGGCTGGAATGCTGACGATATCGCATTAGCTGTTATTGCACATCCTGATGCTGATAACGCAATGCAGACTACTGCAACATTCGATAACTCCACACTGATGGGTGATGTTTTCTTCTCAAGCAACTTTGATGAGAACTTCTTCCCACATGGTCGTGATAGCTACCGTGATGCTGACGGTGATGTAGATACTAACGGTTGGGATGGTACTGATCGCCTGGATCTGACCCTGAACAATGGCAGCAAGTGGGTTGGTGCAGCAATGTCTGCGCATCAGGTTGATCTGGGTTCAGATATTGGGACAGATCTTAATGGCGATGGTTATGCTGATAACGATACCCTCGATGGTAAGATCGATAAAGACAGTCCGCTGGATGGCATTTACGATGCTTATGCGATGGGTTCCGATGCCACTGCAACTCTGATCGACATCGCAGCTAACAGCCTGTGGCCTTCATCAACTGTTGGTGTAGAAAACAGCGACTCTGAATACAGCGAATTTGATCACATCATCGGTAACGAAGTTTACCAGAGCGGTCTGTTCAATGTGACCCTGAATACCGGTTCACAGTGGGATACCACCAAAACTTCTCTGATTGATACTCTGAGCATCAACAGTGGTTCAACTGTTAATGTTGCTGATTCAACGCTGATTTCTGATTCTATCTCTCTGACAGGTCTTTCTGCGCTGAACATCAACGAAGATGGTCACGTTGCAACTGATTCACTGACTATCGATAACAGTACCGTAACTATCTCTGATGAAGTTACTGCTGGTTGGGCTGTAGGTGATGCCGCTCTGTATGCGAATACCATCAACGTTACTAACGACGGTATTCTGGATGTAGGTAACACAGCAGCTAATGCTCTTCAGGTTGATACTCTGAACCTGACCAGCACCACTGATACCAGTGGTAACATTCACGCTGGTGTATTCAACATCGAAAGCAACCGCTTCGTACTTGATGCAGACCTGACCAACGACCGTACCAACGACACTACCAAGTCAAACTACGGTTATGGCTTAATCGCAATGAACTCTGATGGTCACCTGACCATTAACGGTAACGGCGATAACGATAACACTGCTTCTATCGAAGCTGGTCAGAACGAAGTTGATAACAATGGTGACCATGTTGCAGCTGCAACCGGTAACTACAAAGTTCGTATCGACAACGCTACTGGTGCTGGTTCTATCGCTGACTACAACGGCAACGAGCTGATCTACGTTAACGACAAAAACAGCGACGCGACCTTCTCTGCTGCTAACAAAGCTGACCTGGGTGCATACACCTACGAAGCTCGTCAGGAAGGTAACACCGTTGTTCTGCATCAGACCGAGTTGACTGACTACGCTAACATGGCGCTGAGCATCCCGTCTGCAAACACCAATATCTGGAACCTGGAACAAGACACCGTTGGTACTCGTTTGACCAACTCTCGTCATGGTCTGGCTGATAACGGCGGCGCATGGGTAAGCTACTTCGGTGGTAACTTCAACGGCAACAACGGTACCATTGACTACGATCAGGATGTTAACGGCATCATGGTCGGTGTTGATACCAAAATTGATGGTAACAACGCTAAGTGGATCGTCGGTGCGGCTGCAGGCTTCGGTAAAGGCGACATGAATGACCGTTCTGGTCAGGTGGATCAAGACAGCCAGTCTGCCTACATCTACTCTTCTGCTCGCTTCGCGAACAACATCTTTGTTGATGGTAGCTTGAGCTACTCTCACTTCAACAACGATCTGTCTGCAACCATGAGCAACGGTACTTACGTTGACGGTAGCACCAACTCTGACGCATGGGGCTTCGGTTTGAAAGCCGGTTACGACTTCAAACTGGGTGATGCTGGTTACGTAACTCCTTACGGTAGCATTTCTGGTCTGTTCCAGTCTGGTGATGACTACCAGCTGAGCAACGACATGAAAGTTGACGGTCAGTCTTACGACAGCATGCGTTATGAACTGGGTGTAGATGCAGGTTATACCTTCACTTACAGCGAAGACCAGGCTCTGACTCCGTACTTCAAACTGGCTTACGTCTACGACGACTCTAACAACGATAACGATGTGAACGGCGATTCCATCGATAACGGTACTGAAGGGTCTGCGGTACGTGTTGGTCTGGGTACTCAGTTCAGCTTCACCAAGAACTTCAGCGCCTATACCGATGCTAGCTACCTCGGTGGTGGTGACGTAGATCAAGATTGGTCCGCGAACGTGGGTGTTAAATATACCTGGTAATATTCTTCACTCTGAAGAAATACTGGTAATTTAATCTAAATAATGCCCGTCAAGGATTTGACGGGCATTACTGCAAAGGACGCGCAAATGTTATCTGTAGTTAAACCTCTTCAGGAATTTGGTAAGCTCGATAAATGTTTGTCCAGATACGGCACGCGCTTCGAGTTTAATAATGAAAAACAAGTCATATTCTCCAGTGATGTAAACAGCGAAGACACATTCGTTATTTTAGAAGGTGTTATCTCTCTCCGTAGAGAAGAAAACGTACTTATCGGTATTACGCAAGCCCCTTATATTATGGGACTGACTGATGGTTTAATGAAAAACGATATACCATACAAATTAATATCAGAAGGAAACTGTACGGGATATCATCTACCAGCCAAACAAACCATTACTCTTATTGAACAACATCAACTCTGGCGCGACGCTTTTTACTGGTTAGCCTGGCAAAATAAAATCCTGGAATTACGCGACGTTCAGCTCATTGGGCATAATTCCTACGAGCAAATCCGTGCGACGTTATTATCAATGATTGATTGGAATGATGAATTACGATCACGCATTGGCGTAATGAATTATATCCATCAACGTACACGCATATCACGTTCCGTTGTGGCAGAAGTTCTTGCGGCTTTACGCAAGGGCGGTTATATCGAAATGAATAAAGGCAAACTGGTCGCTATCAACCGTTTGCCTTCAGAGTATTAATCAGGAAGCGGGAATGACCATCGGTTTATTCCCGCTAAGTTCGGTCACCAAATCATTGATGCCATCGCTCATATTTTTAAACCGTGTTAATGGTGAGCGGGTCACGACCACAAACGCACCGATATTTTTTTGCGGGATCATCGCCATATAGGTAATGAAACCACCGCCACCACCGGTCTTCTGAATAATACCCGGACGTCCATCCTTCGGTGCCATATACACCCAGCCTAAACCGAGTGCATCCGCTCTGCCTGGCACATCCATGCCAATCACTTTCGTAAACTGTGCACGCCGATAAATCAGCGTCTGCATGCGATCCGCCTGGTTACTGCGCTGATAAAAATCAGAAGACAAATATTGCTGCATCCAGCGCATCATATCGCCAGGTGTGGAATAAACGCCGCCGCTGCCAATGGCCGCCAGCGTATTGTTACACGGACTGGCGCCGCGCTCGGCAACCATCAAACGGCGGCACTGGTCCGGTGATGGTGTGTAGGTGGTGTCTTTCATCCCCAGCGGACGGGTGATCTGCTCTTCAAACAACTGGGTATAAGGCTTGCCGGATGCATTCGCCAGCGCATCCGCCAGCAGGTCGAACGCAAGGTTGGAGTACGCGGCCTGGCTGCCTGGCGCGGCTTTTAGTTTTGCTGTAGAAAGGTATTTCCAGCGTTGCTCTCGCGTCGGCCAGACAAACACCGGACGATTTGCCGCGCCGCCGGGCTGTTCACGGGGCAGGGCGCTGGTGTGGGTTGCCAGATTCACCAATGTGATGGGGGCTCCGTTGTAAGTTGGCACGCGTGCGCCTGGCGGGGCATATTTACTCAGTGGATCGTTTAACTTCACTGTCCCCTGGTCCAGCAATTTCACCAGCATCTCACTGGTCATCAACTTGGTGAGCGAAGCAATACGTACTACTGAATCCAACTGCGGGCGAACGTTATTACCAGGGCGAGTTTCGCCATAACTGCGAAAGACACGCTGATTACCGTCGATAACGACCAGCGCCATCCCGGTGGCACCGCTGCCGTAAAAAATATGATCGGCATAGCGATCAACAATATCAGAGGCGAATTCAGGTTCGGCGATAGGTTGCGCCGCGTGGACAGAGGTCAATGACGCCGCACACAGCACGGCAGAAAAAAGCAGACTACGTTTCAACGGTGGTGTCCATAAATTAAATGAAGGTAACTGAGCGTATTTATACTACTCGTTGATGGATTGCAAAGCGCAAATTAGTGCAATAATAGTGTTAAAAACGTAACGGCGCGTAAACACGTTCTTTTTCCTGCTCACCAATGTCTGCATTTGTGATCCTGTACGTGTTAATGCGCTTATGTAAACAATCCTTTGTTTGTGAAATCCGTCGAAACAATTCTTCCGGTCAGGAAGACGAACTAAGCGCTCTGCGGTTGGTCACAATGGGCGGTTTCATTTGGCTGACTCTTTGAAGCGGCCATGCGGTTAATACACAGCAGTTGCTAAAACGATAAGAAGCTAGCAGGAGAGCATATGTTTAAGTCTTTTTTCCCAAAACCGGGAGCCTTTTTTCTCTCGGCCTTTGTTTGGGCATTGATTGCCGTAATCTTCTGGCAAGCGGGAGGCGGTGACTGGGTTGCCCGCATCACCGGGGCCTCTGGGCAGATCCCGATTAGCGCCGCCCGTTTCTGGTCGTTAGACTTCCTGGTTTTTTACGCTTATTACATTGTTTGCGTAGGACTTTTCGCGCTGTTCTGGTTTATCTACAGCCCACATCGTTGGCAATACTGGTCAATACTCGGCACTGCGCTAATTATCTTCGTGACCTGGTTTCTGGTGGAAGTTGGGGTTGCAGTCAACGCCTGGTATGCACCGTTTTATGACTTGATTCAAACCGCGCTCAGTTCGCCGCATAAAGTGACCATCGAACAGTTTTATCGCGAAGTGGGCGTCTTTCTGGGGATTGCGCTGATCGCGGTGGTTATCAGTGTGTTGAACAATTTCTTTGTCAGCCACTACGTGTTCCGCTGGCGTACGGCGATGAACGAATACTACATGGCGAACTGGCAGCAACTGCGCCATATCGAAGGGGCCGCGCAGCGTGTGCAGGAAGACACCATGCGTTTTGCTTCAACGCTTGAGAATATGGGCGTCAGCTTTATTAACGCCATCATGACGCTGATCGCCTTCTTGCCGGTGTTGGTGACGCTCTCCGCGCACGTGCCAGAGTTGCCGATTGTGGGGCACATTCCGTATGGTTTGGTGATTGCTGCGATTATCTGGTCGCTGATGGGGACCGGATTACTGGCGGTAGTGGGGATCAAACTGCCGGGACTTGAGTTTAAAAACCAGCGAGTAGAAGCAGCTTACCGTAAAGAGCTGGTCTATGGTGAAGACGACGCCACGCGTGCGACACCGCCAACGGTGCGCGAGTTGTTCAGCGCGGTACGGAAGAACTATTTCCGCCTCTATTTTCACTATATGTATTTCAACATCGCCCGCATTCTCTACCTGCAGGTCGATAACGTTTTCGGTTTGTTCTTGCTGTTTCCGTCGATTGTTGCCGGTACGATTACGCTCGGCCTGATGACCCAAATAACCAACGTTTTTGGTCAGGTTCGCGGCGCTTTCCAGTATCTGATTAACTCATGGACCACGCTGGTCGAGTTGATGTCGATCTACAAACGTCTGCGCAGCTTTGAACATGAACTGGATAATGACAAAATTCAGGAAGTAACCCATACATTGAGTTAAAAAGGAGAGGTAATGTCGCGAGTCAATCATCTGTCTTCGCTTTCATTGTTGGCGGTTCTGGTTTTAGCGGGGTGTAGCAGTCAGGCGCCACAGCCGTTGAAAAAGGGCGAAAAAGCGATAGATGTGGCGAGCGTGGTGCGGCAGAAGTTACCCGCCAGCGTAAAAGACCGCGATGCCTGGGCGAAAGATCTTGCCACCACTTTTGAAAGCCAGGGGCTGGCACCGACACTGGAAAATGTCTGCTCGGTGCTGGCGGTGGCGCAGCAGGAGTCAAATTATCAGGCAGATCCGGTCGTTCCTGGATTAAGTAAAATCGCCTGGCAAGAGATTGATCGCCGCGCCGAACGAATGCACATTCCTGCTTTTCTGGTTCATACCGCGCTAAAAATCAAATCGCCAAATGGTAAAAGCTACAGCGAACGGTTAGATTCCGTGCGCACGGAAAAGCAGCTGAGTGCAATTTTTGACGATCTGATCAGCATGGTGCCGATGGGGCAGACGCTGTTTGGTTCGCTTAACCCGGTGCGCACCGGTGGGCCGATGCAGGTCAGCATTGCTTTTGCCGAACAGCATACCAGGGGGTATCCGTGGAAAATGGACGGTACGGTACGTCAGGAGGTCTTCAGTCGTCGCGGCGGATTATGGTTCGGGACTTACCATTTACTCAATTATCCTGCCAGCTATAGCGCGCCGATTTTCCGTTTCGCCGATTTTAATGCCGGTTGGTACGCCAGTCGTAATGCCGCGTTTCAGAATGCGGTCAGCAAAGCCAGCGGCGTGAAGCTGGCGCTGGATGGTGATTTGATTCGTTATGACAGTAAAGAGCCGGGTAAAACAGAACTGGCGACGCGTAAGCTGGCGGGCAAACTGGGAATGAGCGACAGCGAAATTCGTCGTCAGCTCGAGAAAGGGGATAGTTTCTCTTTTGAAGAGACGGCGTTGTATAAGAAGGTTTATCAACTCGCCGAAGCGAAAACGGGTAAATCGCTACCGCGTGAAATGTTGCCCGGTATTCAACTGGAAAGCCCGAAAATCACCCGTAACCTTACCACCGCATGGTTTGCGAAGCGCGTCGATGAAAGACGAGCGCGCTGTATGAAGCCGTGACCAATGGGTAATCATAGGCCAGATGTTTACGTCGCATCTGGCAAAATAAATCTTACTGGCGGCGATGTCGCCAGTGCAGCCACACCGCAACCACCGCAAAGATGAAGCAGCCAACCAAAAACGGGATCAGCCCGAAAATGGTGCCGACTCCCAGACCAATTTCCACCCGTGGGCGGCCTGTCTCCTGGACCTGCATTAAACGCTCATAGACACCTGGCGCATGCACCAACAAATTCAGTAATTGCGCCCCAGCCCAAAAGCAAAACAGCACAAACAATGCATAGGCAATGTTGCCAGGCGTTGAAGAGGCATCGCGATATTTTCCGCTAAACAGCGATTTTGACAGGGTGAAATCAGCCATAAAAACCTCCGGAAGTCATCTGCTTCTCTTCTGGTGTGATACCAGCGGCTTATGGCAAGTCTGACAGGTCATTGGGATTGTCAATATCAGAATCATGGTAAATTGATGTTGGGAATATTCCCGAAGCGAGAATCTTCGTTATGAGTCACAAAATTGCAACCTTAAGTTAAATTTCTTAACGATTCTGGAAATGCTGTCTACACCACAGACGGATGTTGCAGAATATGCAAGGATGTTGTTTTTCGTTAACGGAGCTGCCATGAATCTGCCTGTAAAAATCCGCCGCGACTGGCATTACTATGCGTTCGCCATTGGCCTTATATTCATTCTTAATGGCGTGGTGGGGTTGCTGGGGTTTGAAGCTAAAGGCTGGCAGACCTATGCCGTCGGTCTGGTGACGTGGGTGATGAGTTTCTGGCTGGCGGGGCTGATTATTCGTCGTCGCGATGACGATACTGAAAACGCCCAATAACAGAAGATTGGGCGTTCTGGAGTGCTGGCAAAGTGCTCGTTGTTTATGCCGGATGCGGCGTAAACGCCTTGTCCTGTCTACAAAATCGTGCAAAATCAGTATATTGCAATTATCTGGTAGGCCTGATAAGCGAAGCGCATCAGGCAATCTTACGTTTGCCATCAGCCTGAAATGCCCAACAAAAAAGTTATTGGGCATCCAAAAATCACATGGTGGTTTTCAATGCGTTATCCGCTGCGTGACGCTCCAGCGCCAGCTCAATCAAACGCGTGATCAGGTCGGTGTAGCCCAGGCCACTGGCTTGCCACAGCTTCGGATACATACTGATGTTGGTAAAGCCTGGCAGCGTGTTGATCTCGTTGATCACCACCTCGTTTTCCGGCGTTAAAAAGACGTCTACACGCGCCATGCCAGCACATCCCAACGCCTGGTAAGCCTGAACGGCAATCGCCCGAATCTTATCGTTGATTTCCGGCGCGATGTCCGCCGGAACCACCACTTTCGCGCCATCTTCGTCAATGTACTTGGTGTCGTAGGCGTAGAAATCGCTGGTCAGTACGATCTCGCCACAGGTACTGGCTTGCGGATTGTCATTACCCAATACCGCGCATTCGATCTCACGACCTTTGATCCCTTGCTCAACGATCACTTTGTGATCGAATTCGAACGCTAGATCGACAGCAAGGGCATACTGCTCTTCGCTGGTCACTTTGCTGACGCCAACAGAGGAACCCTGATTAGCTGGTTTTACAAACAGCGGCAACCCAAGTTTAGACTTCACTTCGGCGAAGCTGATTTTGTGGCGATTGGCGCGCGTCAGGGTAATAAATGGCGCGATGTTCAATCCAGCGTCACGCAGCAGACGTTTGGTGACGTCTTTATCCATGCATGCAGCAGAAGCCAGAACATCGGAACCGACAAACGGTAGATTGGCGACCCGCAGCATTCCCTGCAAGGAACCATCTTCACCCAACGTACCGTGGACAATTGGGAAAATGACATCCACCGTCGGCAACGGCTGGCCGTTCTGCGCATCAATAAGTTGCTGTTCATGTTTACCCGGCACCTGCGCGAGACTGGTGGCCGAAGGGCGCAGCGCAATATGGGCAGGATCGTCTGCGTTCAGCAAATAATTGCTGGCATCGCTGACGTGCCATTGCCCTTGTTTATCAATGCCCAGCAGCACAACGTCAAAGCGACTTTTATCAATGGCATCGACAATGTTTTTTGCCGATTGCAGAGACACTTCATGTTCTGCTGACTTTCCACCAAAAACGATTCCTACCCGCAGTTTTTCCATCTTAAAAACCTATCCCGTAGAACACAAAGAGCATACATTACCACGACAAAACGGGGGATTCGCGGCCTTCTGACAGTTTGTTGCAATCTTCTGCTGATAAACCGTGCAGCTTGCGGGGTAAGATTCATCGCTGACTAAATTATGTGCGTAAGATCACAAAAATGATGAACGGGAAACTAATTTATTCCTGGTGTGAATTGCTGCCCGGATGGTTATTATACGTAATAATAAGTTAACCAAGAGGATATATTCCATAACTTTTTATTATAAAAAACATTAATAATTGTATACCTATATTTTATGTGTGGAATTATTTAAAAATAGAGAAACGTTTCGCTGATAAATGTGAAAAAAATATTTGCTAAAATTATTTCCTCTGTCATAAAAATACTACATCAAGACTCTATGCAGTTGTGAAACATAATGTTAACTTCTCCATACTTTGGATAAGGAAATACAGATATGAAAAATCTCATTGCTGAGTTGTTATTTAAGCTTGCCCAAAAGGAAGAGGAGTCGAAAGAATTGTGCGCGCAGGTCGAAGCACTAGAGATTATCGTTACTGCGATGCTTCGCAATATGGCGCAAAATGACCAACAGCGGTTGATTGATCAGGTTGAAGGGGCGCTATACTCGGTAAAGCCCGATGCCAGCATTCCTGATGACGATACGGAGCTGCTGCGCGATTACGTAAAGAAGTTATTGAGGCATCCTCGTCAGTAAAAAGTTAAGCCCTCCAACCGTTGTCATAATGCTGTCATGCCAGAGACTTATAGTCGCTTTGTTTTTATTTTTTAATGTATTTGTACATGGAGAAAATAAAGTGAAACAAAGCACTATTGCACTGGCTCTCTTGCCGTTACTGTTTACCCCTGTTACTAAAGCCCGGACCCCAGAGATGCCAATTCTGGAAAACCGGGCGGCACAGGGGGATATTACCGCGCCTGGCGGCGCTCGCCGATTAACGAGCGATCAGACCGCTGCCTTACGCGATTCTCTTAGCGATAAACCCGCGAAAAATATTATTTTATTGATTGGTGATGGGATGGGGGATTCGGAAATCACTGCCGCACGCAATTATGCTGAAGGCGCGGGCGGTTTTTTTAAAGGGATCGATGCCTTGCCGCTTACCGGACAATACACCCATTATGCGCTGGATAAAAATACCGGAAAACCAGACTACGTGACCGACTCCGCAGCGTCAGCAACGGCCTGGTCAACTGGCGTCAAAACGTATAACGGCGCGCTGGGTGTCGATATTCATGAAAAAGATCATCCAACGATTCTGGAATTGGCAAAAGCCGCAGGGCTGGCGACCGGCAACGTTTCAACGGCTGAAATACAGGATGCCACTCCCGCCGCGCTAGTGGCGCATGTGACCTCGCGCAAATGCTATGGCCCGAGCGTTACCAGCGAAAAATGCCCGAGCAACGCGCTGGAAAAAGGTGGAAAAGGATCGATTACTGAACAACTGCTTAACGCCCGTGCCGATGTTACGCTTGGCGGCGGCGCAAAAACCTTTGCTGAAACGGCAACCGCCGGTGAATGGCAGGGAAAAACGCTGCGTGAACAGGCACAGGCGCGTGGTTATCAGTTAGTCAGCGATACCGCATCGCTGAATGCGGTGACGGAAGCGAACCAGCAAAAACCCCTGCTTGGACTGTTTGCTGACGGCAATATGCCAGTGCGCTGGCAAGGACCGAAAGCAACGTACCACGGTAATATCGATAAGCCCGCAGTCACCTGTACCCCGAATCCGCAACGCAATGACAGTGTGCCTACGCTGGCGCAGATGACCGATAAAGCCATTGAACTACTGAGCAAAAATGAGAAAGGATTCTTCCTGCAAGTTGAAGGTGCGTCGATCGATAAACAGGATCACGCCGCGAATCCTTGTGGCCAAATTGGCGAGACGGTCGATCTCGATGAAGCCGTACAGCGGGCGCTGGAATTTGCCAAAAAGGATGGCAACACACTGGTGGTGGTCACCGCTGACCACGCCCACGCCAGCCAGATTGTCGCGCCAGATACCAAAGCGCCGGGTCTGACTCAGGCGTTAAACACCAAAGATGGCGCAGTGATGGTGATGAGTTACGGGAACTCCGAAGAGGATTCACAAGAGCATACCGGTAGCCAGTTGCGTATTGCTGCATATGGTCCGCAGGCTGCGAATGTGGTTGGTTTGACCGATCAGACCGATCTCTTCTACACCATGAAAGCTGCACTGGGGCTGAAATAACACCGAACCCGGCGGCTAATTTTGGCTGTCGGGTGGTTTTTTTGCTGTTAGCAACCAGACTTAAAAGCAGATCAAGGGCGCAAACGCTCCTGGTTAAAATGTGAAGAGGGATGGTGCTATGAAAATAACATTACTGGTTACCCTGCTATTCGGCCTGGTTTTTTTAACCACTGTCGGCGCTGCCGAGAGAACGTTAACCCCACAACAACAGCGTATGACCTCCTGTAATCAACAGGCGACAGCGCAGGCGTTGAAAGGGGATGCCCGTAAGACATACATGAGTGATTGCCTGAAGAACAGCAAATCTGCGCCCGGTGAAAAGAGTTTGACACCGCAGCAGCAGAAGATGCGCGAATGTAATAGTCAGGCGACGCAGCAATCTCTGAAAGGTGATGATCGTAATAAGTTTATGAGTGCCTGCCTCAAGAAAGCCGCGTAATACCTATAGTGCTAACGGGTGAGTTAAGAAAATGGCTCACCCGAAATATCATACTCCCGCCTTTCGCCCCATCTCTATAATTTGGGAAAATTGTTTCTGAATGTTCCCAAAAATAATGAATGATGAAAATTTTTACAAAAAAGCGGCGACACACGGGGAGATACCACCAATAACTCCTCAAAACGAACATCAGCGATCCGGGCTGCGCTTCGCCCGTCGCGTCAGACTACCGCGGGCGGTAGGACTGGCTGGGATGTTCTTACCAATCGCCTCGACGTTGGTTTCGCACCCGCTGTCAGGCTGGTGGTGGCTGGTGTTGGTTGGCTGGGCATTTGTCTGGCCGCATTTAGCCTGGCAGTTGGCTAGCAGGGCCGTTGATCCGCTTGGCCGGGAAATATACAACTTAAAAACTGATGCAGTGTTAGCCGGTATGTGGGTAGGCGTGATGGGCGTAAACGTGCTGCCTTCGATCGCAATGCTGATGATTATGTGCCTGAATTTGATGGGGGCAGGCGGCCCCCGTCTGTTTGTCGCCGGTTTGGTGTTGATGGTAGTTTCCTGCCTTGTCACACTCGAACTCACGGGGATCACGGTGTCGCTCAAGAGTGCGCCGCTGGAATGGTGGCTCTCCCTTCCCATTATCGTCATTTATCCTCTGCTGTTTGGCTGGGTCAGCTACCAGACAGCGACCAAATTGGCTGAACATAAACGACGATTGCAGGTCATGAGTACCCGCGACGGCATGACGGGCGTTTACAACCGACGTCACTGGGAAATCATGCTACGTAATGAGTTTGATAACTGTCGCCGACACAATCGCGATGCGACGCTATTGATTATTGATATCGACCATTTTAAGAGCATCAACGATACATGGGGTCACGATGTGGGTGATGAAGCCATCGTTGCCCTTACCCGACAGTTACAAATTACCCTGCGTGGCAGCGATGTGATTGGTCGTTTTGGTGGTGATGAATTTGCGGTAATTATGTCAGGTACGCCAGCCGAAAACGCCATTACCGCCATGTTACGTGTGCATGAAGGATTAAATGCATTACGCCTGCCAAATACGCCGCAGGTGATATTACGGATAAGTGTCGGTATCGCGCCGCTGAATCCGCAAATGAGTCACTACCGTGAGTGGCTGAAATCGGCCGATATGGCGCTCTACAAAGCAAAGAAAGCCGGACGTAACCGCACCGAAGTGGCGGCCTGACGTCCGGCGAGAGTCATCAGGACTTGCTGAGTTTTTCTGATTTTTCCATACACTTCGTCATCGCTTCGATCACCGCGGCACGGAATCCTTTCTCTTCCAGAACGCGTACCGCTTCAATGGTTGTGCCTCCTGGTGAGCAGACCATATCTTTCAAGGCGCCCGGATGTTCGCCGGTTTCCAGCACCATTTTCGCGGAACCCATTACCGCCTGGGCGGCAAACTTGTATGCTTGCGCGCGTGGCATCCCGCCCAGCACGGCGGCGTCGGCCATCGCTTCGATAAACATAAAGACATAGGCTGGCGAAGAACCGCTCACGCCAACCACTGGGTGGATCATCGGCTCAGCAATGACTTCCGCCTCGCCAAAGCAGCGGAAAATATTCAGCACATCGGCAGTATCTTCGGGAGTGACCAACGCGTTTGGCGTTACGGATGTCATCCCGGCATTGACCAACGCGGGGGTATTCGGCATGGCGCGAATAATTTTCCGGTCGTGACCCAGCGCCCGGGCAAGTTGGTCGAGCGTAACGCCTGCGGCGATAGAAACCACCAGAGAGTCTTTATTCAGGCTGGAAGTGATTTCGCTAAGGACTTTAATCATGATGCCCGGTTTGACGGCAGCAAAGACGATATCGGTGATTTGCGCCACTTCCTGTGCCGATTCTGCAGCGTTGATACCAAACTGTTCATGTAAGGCGGCAACTTTATCCGGGGAGGGGGTATACACCCAGATTTGCCCTGGAAGGACCTGACCGCTGGCAATCAGACCGCCGAGAATGGCTTTTCCCATATTGCCGCAGCCAATAAAACCGATTTTCTTTTCCATTGCACACTCCTGCCGTGAATTCATTATTTTGAAAAGCGCCTGGTCAGAAGCATAAACAGAACTATGCCGGAAGGCAAAAGCGCGACACAATAGAAGATTACCCAACAGAGGATAGCCTTATGACAATATGGGTGGACGCCGATGCGTGTCCCAATGTAATTAAAGAGATTCTGTATCGCGCGGCAGAACGTATGCAGATGCCGCTGGTGTTGGTGGCAAATCAGAGTTTACGCGTGCCGCCATCGCGGTTTATTCGCACGCTGCGCGTCGCGGCAGGTTTTGACGTGGCCGATAATGAAATTGTACGTCAGTGTGAGGCGGGCGATTTGGTGATAACCGCAGATATTCCTTTGGCAGCTGAAGCCATCGAGAAAGGTGCAGCAGCACTTAATCCGCGTGGCGAACGGTACACACCTGCGACTATTCGTGAACGTCTGACGATGCGCGATTTTATGGATACCCTTAGAGCCAGCGGGATCCAGACCGGAGGGCCAGATAGTCTTTCGCAACGTGACCGCCAGGCATTTGCGGCTGAACTTGAAAAATGGTGGCTGGAAGTTCAGCGTAACCGTTCGTAAATGTAATTTATTATTTACACTTCTTTATCACTCATTTCTTGTTATAGTAAGGAATGTATTGAAGTTCACTCCTTAAGTGGAATTATTTCTTTACAATCGAAATTGTACTAGTTTGATGGTATGATCGTTATTCTTACGAAACCGGCTTTCGCCGCATTGCGACCTTTTGGGGAAAACCCACGATGACACAACCTCTTTTTCTGATCGGGCCTCGGGGCTGTGGTAAAACAACGGTCGGAATGGCCCTTGCCGATTCGCTCAACTGTCGGTTTGTTGATACCGACCAATGGTTGCAATCACAACTCAATATGACGGTAGCAGAGATCGTCGAAAGGGAAGAGTGGGCAGGATTTCGCGCCAGGGAGAGCGCAGCTCTGGAAGCAGTAACTGCACCATCCACCGTTATCGCGACGGGTGGCGGTATTATTCTGACGGAATTTAATCGCCACTACATGCGTAATAACGGGATTGTGGTTTACTTGTGCGCGCCGGTGTCAGTGCTGGTAAATCGTCTGCAAGCAGCGCCAGAAGAGGATTTACGGCCAACACTCACAGGAAAACCGTTAAGTGAAGAAGTTCAGGAAGTACTGGAAGAACGCGATGCATTATATCGTGAAGTTGCGCATATTATCGTCGATGCTAACAACGAACCCAGTCAGGTGATCTCTGAAATTCGAACCGCTTTGGCACAAACGGCAAACTGTCATTGTCCTGGCACCTATACTTAATGTTCATCCCGTGAAATAAGGAAGAACAATGCCAACGAAACCGCCTTATCCCCGAGAAGCCAGAATTGTTACGGTAGAAAAAGGCCAGCAAGGACAGACTGTGACCTGGTATCAGCTGCGAGCCGATCATCCCAAACCAGACTCTTTGATCAGCGAACATCCTACGGCCCAGGAGGCGATGGATGCTAAAAAACGCTATGAGGATCCTGATAAAGAGTGACCGCATCAGACTGCTCGGAAGGGACTCTGAGTGCTATTACAACGGACCTGCATCACACTTTTCACAATTCATGTTTTTCAAATAATTAGAATATTAAACAATAACAATCCATTACTGGAACTATTGGGAATCTTTACATTATGCCGTGCGCGTCTGCTGCTACGCTTTTTTGCATTTGTAGCATCGGCAAGCGCCCGCTGTGGTGCTTAGTATTTGCCCGGTAATTAACGACGAAAAAGAAAGGTGGAAGACAATGAGCGCGTCGTTGGCGATTCTGACCATCGGCATTGTACCAATGCATGAAGTTTTGCCGCTTCTGACGGAGTACATTGACGAAAATAATATTTCCCATCATAGCCTGCTGGGGAAGTTAAGCCGCGAAGAGGTGATGGCGGAGTATGCGCCAGAAGCAGGCGAAGAAACTATTCTTACATTATTAAATGACAACCAGCTGGCCCACGTTTCACGCCGTAAAGTGGAGCGTGATCTACAAAGCGTGATTGAGGTACTCGATAATCAGGATTATGACGTTATTTTGCTAATGAGTACGGCCAACATTAGCAATATGACAGCGCGAAATACGATCTTCCTCGAACCTTTGCGCATTCTCCCACCGCTGGTTTCCTCCATTGTTGAAGGTCACCAGGTCGGTGTTATTGTTCCAGTAGAAGAGCTTTTGGCCGTTCAGGCGCAAAAATGGCAAATTTTGCAGAGAACACCACTATTTTCGCTGGGAAATCCCATTCACGATTCTGAGCAGAAAATCGTTGATGCCGGGAAAGAATTGCTGGCGAATGGGGCGGATGTCATCATGCTGGATTGTTTAGGATTTAATCAGCGTCATCGCGATTTACTGCAAAAAAAGCTCGATGTACCTGTTTTGCTCTCTAACGTATTGATTGCAAGGCTGGCGGCGGAATTGCTGGTGTAATTTTACGTGACAGTTAGCACCTTTGGCCCCTATAGTGAAGAAGATGTTAAACCACCTGACAGGGCCAGTTTATGCTTCAAAGTAACGAATACTTTTCCGGAAAAGTGAAATCGATCGGCTTTACCAGCAGCGATACTGGCCGCGCCAGCGTCGGTGTGATGGTTGAAGGTGAATACACGTTCAGTACTGCGGAACCCGAAGAGATGACGGTGGTCAGCGGGGCGCTGAATGTTTTACTGCCTGGCGCTACCGACTGGCGCGTGTATGAAGCTGGTGAAGTATTTAATGTTCCCGGCCACAGCGAGTTCCATCTGCAAGTTGCCGAACCGACCTCCTATCTGTGCCGCTATCTGTAATATCGCGCCTTCCCGTCTGAATGGGAGGGCATTTTTCTGAAATATTCCTTATTTCACGAATAATAAAATCTCCGTTGCTACTAATTTTTCTATTTTCGATATATTCATAATCTATCAAGGTTGATATTAATATCAGTGAAGATTATGAATAAAATAAAAATATTGATCATCTGTATGGTTGTATTTATTGCCACCGAAAATGTTTACGCTGCTGAGTGGATCACTAGCGATGATCTTATTAAGTCAGATTTCCATATCATGACCGCAGAAGAACGTAATGGAGTGAAAGAGGAAACCGATGATAGTATGGAAGCCTCTTATATGCTTAAAAATAACATTCGTTGGTATTATCATAATGGAGATTTATCAATACCCAGCAATTTTAGTAATAAGCATACCCTGGTGGTCAAGGGGAATTTAACCATTAATGGTGATTATGATGATTATTCGGCAGGTGATGGTCAACTCATTGTGTTAGGCAATGTAATTGTCGACAACTTTATTAATCATGATTTCGCATACGTCAAAGGTGAGATGCAAGCGAAAGGTTTAGTCTATGCTGATTATAATGATCATAACTTTGAAGTAATGAAAGGTATTACAGCTCGCGGAATTATTGTTTCAGACAAGGCGACGCAATTTGAGGTTAATAACGCTGAGTTTTATATCAACGAAGATACCAGCAATGAAAATTATGACTGGGATGCGAATATTCGAAAAGCGTATTCGCTGTTTGAGCCCGATCTCTATGAGATTACTGAAATTGAAACCGACAATGTTTTAAATGCCTATCCTGATTATGACAGCGTAGCGGCCAGTATTGTCCAGGGATTGCCGTTGTTTCGCGATAAACCTGTATCGGGGTTAAGTGAAAAATTGCAGTGGATTGAACAGGGCAAGGTCGAAAAATTTGCGGCAGGCAACGTTAAGCATGAAGATCCGCTGGTGGCGCGTTTTCTGACTCGCATGGAGAGTCTGCCAACCGATGTTATGCTGCAATTGCTACAGCATCCTGATGACCAGACACGAGAATATATGGCGCAGCGTTGGCCCGCCAGGCAAATGCATTTACTCACCGCACCTTTTATTAAAGACCAGGCAGTGGCGAAAGGACTGATTAAAAACAGCGATATTTCACCAGAAGTGAATGAAAAATTAATGTCGACTCCTGTCGAGAGCGTCCAACTCGAGCAGGCCAGACAGGATAATCTTTCTCCGGAAATCATTGCCCTATTAAGTCAGAGTCCGTTTCCGATTGTGCGTAAGACGTTAGTCAGCCAGTACGATTACGCGTGGCTGGCGCCAGCATCCGTAGTGGATGAGCTGATAAATAGCGATGATGATGAACTACGCGAACGAATTGCTGGTGCCGATTTGACTACACGACAAGCCGTGGTGCTGAGTAACGATCAATCACTTAAGGTCCGTGAAGCCGTAGCTCATGCCCTTGCGGAACTCAAAGTTACGCGGCTTTCTGCAAACATGAGTATTCCCGATATTGAACGTATTGCAGATCAAATGTATCTCGATAATAAAGACCATAAAAATATCGTTATGGCATTATTTATTGCTTTACCTGAAGCGCGCCAACTGTCGCTGGCAAAAGAAGATATACAATATTTACGTGAAGGTGCGCGTTATCTGACGTCAACTGAAGTGATTAACTATCTCCTGACACATCATGATAACCCCGCTGTCTGGAATGAATTAGCACACGATAAACTGCTGCCGTTGGAATACAAGAAAAAATTGTGGCAGCGCACATTGCAATTAATGATGAGCAAACGGCAAGAAGATCAGGAGCAGGCGTATGATATACAATTGGAACTGATTGATAATGGCATAGTAGATGAAGCAATGCTCAATGACGCCATCGATTTGCTGCCTGATTTACCAGCTGAATATCGTTACCGGATGCGCAATCAGTTATTTGATAAAAATGATTTACCCTCAGAGATTATTGCCCGTCTTGATAAGCAATATCGCTTTAATGCTGACTGGGCGCTGTCTGTTACAGACATGACAAATAGTAATCGTAGGCAGTGTGATAGAGGATTACGTCGCTGGAATGATGATGATAGCGTTATTTTAATCGAGCTGGATAAGCTGACAGATAAGCCTGATGATGAGTTTTGGCTGGCATTACTGCAAAGTCGGCATGAACAATTACGTAAAACGGCGTTGATTAATGCGCATACGCCGACTTCCGCATTCACAGCATTGGTTACACCGCAGGATCGTCAGGGAGCGATTGCCAATCCGCAACTGCCTGCTGAGGTGAAAACGGCGTGGTTAAAAGAGGATCCGTCATTACTGTTATTTGCCGATCATCCGGATCCACAACAATTACGTGAATTAGTTAAAACCGGATCGACACGGCAAATTCGTAGTGAAGCGCGCAATAAGCTTGAGGAATTAAAATGAGGTTACGGCGTAAAACACACAATATTGCAGCGTTAAAAATCATTACCCGACGTAGCGAATGATTAGATTAATGCCTGGCATGGCTTCGTACGCCGGATAAGACGCACCCAGGCGTCGCATCCGGCATTGAAGGCAAACCAGCTATTAACGTTGCGCTTCGCCACCCAATCCTTCGATCAGGTTTTGAATTAACGCTGCCAGTTCGCCGGTCATCAGGATGAAATCGGCGTCAAAGCGCTGGGCAAAATCTTCGCGGTCGATGTCTTCGTTTTGATCGCGCAGTTCGTCGCAGAACTTCAGGCGCTTGAGCGAACCATCGTCGCACATCACAAACTGAACGCGCTGCTGCCAGTCGAGCGCCAGTTTAGTCACCACTTTTCCGGCTTCAATGTGATTGGTGATCTCTTCGCTGGTCAGATCTTGTTTCTTCGCGCGGATCACACCGCCATCTTCCAGCAGCGATTTCAGCTCGGCTTCATCAAGCAGCTGGAAGCCCTGTGCCGCGCTACCGGAGCGTACCCATTCGGTAAGCGTCAGTTCAATCGGGTTTTCCATGCTCAATGGTACAACCGGTAACGACCCCAGGCTTTTACGCAGCAGTGCCAGCGTATCTTCCGCTTTTTTGGCGCTGGCGCAGTCCACCATAATCAAACCGTTCACCGTGTCGATCCACATCATGGTTTGGCTAAAACGGCTGAAAGCACGCGGCAGCAGAGAGTGCAGCACTTCGTCTTTCAGCGAATCTTTTTCGGTTTTCTTCAGCTTACGCGCTTGTTCAGCTTCCAGTTTGGCGATTTTCGCTTCCAGCGCCTGTTTAATGACCGGAGATGGGAGAATTTTTTCTTCTTTGCGCGCGCAGATAACAATTTGACCATTGGCAACGTGCGTTAACGCATCGCTGTGCGATCCCATCGGAGGAACCCAGCCCATCTTCGCCATATCCTGGCTGCCGCATGGGGTAAATGCCATCGAGGCTAGCTGTTTTTCCATCTCTTCTGCACGCAGCGAAATCTCGCGGCTAAGACGGTAAACCATTAAATTTTTGAACCACAGCATAATAATTTCCACGGCCTTGTCGTTAAATTTAGCGGGCATGATAACGAATTGTCGGCGGCCTTGCATTGCCAATCCGGTTGTCCGTCTCTACGCTATTGATATTGAAAAAAATAAGGAGAGTACCGTGCGTATAGGTATCGATTTAGGCGGCACCAAAACTGAAGTGATTGCACTGGGCGATGCAGGGGAGCAGTTGTACCGTCATCGTCTGCCTACGCCGCGTGATGATTACCGGCAGACCATAGAAACGATCGCCACGTTGGTAGAGATGGCGGAGCAGGCGACAGGACAGCGTGGAACAGTGGGGATGGGGATCCCAGGCTCGATTTCGCCTTACACCGGCGTGGTGAAAAATGCCAATTCAACCTGGCTTAACGGTCAGCCATTCGATAAAGACTTAAGCGCGCGGTTGCAGCGGGAAGTGCGGCTGGCAAATGACGCCAACTGTCTGGCGGTTTCGGAAGCGGTAGATGGCGCAGCAGCGGGAGCGCAGACGGTATTTGCTGTGATTATCGGCACGGGATGCGGCGCGGGCGTGGCATTCAATGGGCGGGCGCATATTGGCGGCAATGGCACGGCAGGCGAGTGGGGACACAATCCGCTACCGTGGATGGACGAAGACGAACTGCGTTATCGCGAGGAAGTCCCTTGTTATTGCGGTAAACAAGGCTGTATTGAAACCTTTATTTCGGGCACGGGATTCGCGACGGATTATCGTCATTTGAGCGGACATGCGCTGAAAGGCAGTGAAATTATCCGCCTGGTTGAAGAAAACGATCCGGTTGCTGAGTTGGCATTACGTCGTTATGAGCTACGACTGGCGAAGTCGCTGGCGCATGTGGTGAATATTCTCGACCCGGATGTGATTGTCCTGGGCGGAGGGATGAGCAATGTTGACCGTTTATATCAAACAGTTCCACCGCTGATTAAACAATTTGTCTTCGGTGGCGAATGTGAAACGCCCGTGCGTAAGGCGAAGCATGGTGATTCCAGCGGCGTACGCGGCGCCGCATGGTTATGGCCACAAGAGTAAAAAAACCAGGCAACTGGTGCATCATGCCTGATGCGACGCTTGCCGCGTCTTATCAGGCCTACAAAATAAGCAGCCCGTAGGCCGGATAAGGCGTTCACGCCGCATCCGGCAACAAGTAACGTGCACCGTGACTGCAACCTATCCCAGTGGTTTCGCCAGCACCGGACTCTCCGCTACTTGCTGGCGCTTATAGCGACCATACAGCAGCAATGAGGACATCGCAGCAAACGAAAGCAGGGCGGCGGGCAGCGCCACGTAATTATATGCCAGCCCCAGCGTCAGCATCATACCACCGCAATATGCGCCGACGGCGCTACCGAGGTTAAACGCTATTTGCCCACCTGCGGCACCTAATAACTCCCCACCTTTGGCATTTTGCAGTAACAATATTTGCAGCGGTGCTGAAAGGGCAAATAATCCCGCGCAACAAATAAAAGCAAAAATAAGCGACGTTGTTTTCATGCCGCCGCAGAAAAAGAGCATCAACAGTGCCAGCACAATAATAAAGTCAGTCACTGCCGCAATGCGTAGCGGCGAGTAACGTCCGGAAATCCGGCCACTTAGCATATTCCCCAGCACCATCCCCAGTCCGACCAGCATCATAATGAAGGTCATCGCCGTTTCCGAAAAACCGGAAATAAACATCATGTAAGGTTTAACGTAACTAAACCAGGCAAACACGCCTGCGTTGCCAAACATCGTGGCGGCGAAAATTAACCACGGGGCCGGGCTGCGCAAAAAGTGAAATTGTTCGCGCAGCTTTCCTTTCGCCTCGTCGCGAATATCCGGCACCCAAAAATAGACCGATGCCATCACCGCAATATTAAAAACAGCGATCAACAAAAAGGTGTAGCGCCAGCTAAATTCCTGACTTAAATACGTCCCCAGCGGAATGCCCAGCAAATTGGCGACTGTCATCCCGGAAACCATCCCCGCCACGGCGGCGGTGACTTTGCCGGGTTGGATAATTTTCGATAACACGATCGCGCCGACGCCAAAAAATGCGCCATGCGGAAAGCCGGATACCAGCCGACCAATGGCGAGCATCAGGTAAGACGAAGAGAGCGTGAACATGGCGTTGCCAATGACGCACAACGCCACCAGAAACAACAAGATATGTTTGAGTGAGTAGCGACTGGAAAAAAGCGCGATTATCGGCGCACCGACTACCACCCCCAGCGCATAATACGAAATCATATGCCCGGCGGCAGGAATCGAAATCCCCACATTATGCGCCAGCTCCGTGAGCACCCCCATAATGCCAAATTCAGACATCCCCAGGCCAAATGTGCCGAGTGCCAAAGATAAAATAACTTTTTTCATACCACCATCACAACCAACAGAGCAGCTACGAATCACCGTAGCCAATAAAGTGATAGCTTGCAGGATAACGACCAGTCGGGCCAAGAGATAATTCGCCCCTCTGTATTCATTATCCTGCTGAATAGTTATTTCACCGCAAACGCGCTTTCCAGTTTACTGTAGCCCAGTCCGTTGATCTTCTTCACTTTAATCTGCACCGGAATACGCTCTTTCATCGCTTCAACGTGGCTAATCACCCCGATGGTTTTACCACTGGCGTTCAGGGCATCCAGTGCGTCAAGGGCGGTATCCAGCGTTTCGCTATCCAGCGTGCCGAAACCTTCATCGAGGAACAGCGAGTCAATACGCGTTTTATGGCTGACCAGATCCGAAAGCGCCAGCGCCAGTGCCAGGCTCACGAGGAAACTTTCGCCGCCGGAAAGCGTACGGGTATCGCGTACCGCATCTGCCTGCCAGGTATCAACAACCTCGACCTCCAGCGCCTCGCTGGCTTTACGCTGTAACAGGTAGCGACCGTGCAGCCGGGTAAGTTGCTGGTTAGCCAGATGGACCAGATTGTCCAGCGTCAGCCCCTGAGCGAATTTACGGAATTTATCGCCCTCTTTGGAGCCAATCAGCGAATTAAGATATCCCCAGTCCTCAACCTGCTGCGTCGTCTGTGCAATTTGCTGCATTAAGGTTTGTTGTTGCTGACGGTTGTCTGCATCCTGCTTCAGCTGCTGGCGAATTTCCCCCTGGCGAGTGGTGTTTTCACGCAACTTTTGGTGAGTTTGCGCTAACTCTTGCTGAATCTGTTCCACCGTCACCGTGAGATCCAGCCCGCCAGGTCGGTGTTGCTGATGCTGTGCCAGCGTTTCAGCTGTCTGAGTGGCCAGCGCTTGCGCCTGACGACGATGGTTTTCCAGATTCTGTTTCAGCTGTTCCAGCTGCGTTAGTGATTGTTCATCCATTAACGCCGCAAGAAATGCCTGCTGATCGTCAAAAATGCTGTCCTGTAGCGCGGTGTCAAACTGCGCCTGAACTTTTTGCAGACTTTGCGCTGCCAGAACCTCCTGTTGCTGCAACGTTTGCTGCTGGCTTTTCAACGCGAGGCATTGTTCGTGAACTTGCCGCCAGTTTTCCAGCGCCACAGTTTCTTCGCTGTGCGGGAGCTCATCACTTTGCGGCAACGTTTCCAGAATCGGCGTAAGCTGCTGAATACGGGTTTGCAGCGCGGTTAATTCATTCTGGCGTTGCTGCCAGCTCTGCGCTTCTTGCTGACGTGTCGCCAACCAGCTCTCTTCTTCCTCTTCCTGTGGCAATGTCAGTGCGTAACCCGCCAATGCCGTTAAGAGTTGCTGCTGGCGTTGTTCAAGTTGCTGTTGATACTGGATAATTTGCTGATTATGCGCGGCTATCTGCCCTTGTAATTCATGCCGTTGGCTGAGTAACCGCAGCTGGCGTTCGTGCTCATCTTGTGCATCCAGCCACGGTTGAATATCGTCCTGCGGCTGCAAGGTGATATTGAGGCTGGCCGTGACGGCTTGCCATTGTTGAGTAAGTGCTTGCTCATCTTGTCGGAGGCTTTGCGCTTCGTTTTCATCGCGCTGAAGCTGCTTCGTTAATGCATCCAGTTGCCCACGTAGCGCCGCACCTTCTTCACCGAGCTTTTTCACTTCGTTTTCCAGCGCCAGTAATCGAGACTGATTAACGCCAGGCTCCAGCGCCTGATACGCCTCGACCGCCGGGTGGCTGGTGGAACCACAAAGTGGGCAAGGCTGACCTGCCTGTAACTGCGCGCGCTGGGCTTCCAGCGTTTTAATGCGCGCTTCCTGCTCGCAAATTGTTTTGACATCGGCAAGTTGCTGCGTCTTTTCTTTATAACGCTGGCGCATTTCGTTAAGTGCGGCATTACGTTGCGTCTGTTCCAGAGTGACATTCTGGATAGCGACCTGTAACTGCGCCAGACGTTTTTGTTGGGGAACAATCTGCCCATGCAGCGCAACCAGGCGTTGACGCAGTGGGCGTTGCTCAGCATGTTGCGCCTGGGCGCTAGCAACTTCATCGGCGGTTAACGTCAACGTGATCGCCGCAAGCGCATTAAGTTTTTGCTCAGCATGGGTTAACTGTTGCTGCCATTGCCGCAGATGCTCGCGATCGCTGGTTTGTTGGGAGAACTGCGCACGCCAACCCGCCAGTTCGTTGTTCCACTGACGGAAGCGGTCGTGTTCCTGTAACCAGGCATTCAGGCTTTGTTGCTGCTGCTGTAATTCTGCTGACTGTTTCGCCGCGTGGTGGCGAATGCTCGCGCGAAGCGCCATTGTGCTCTGTAAGCGAGTATTTACTTCTTCAATCTGCTGACGAGTATGCGTTAGCGCCGCGCTGTGTTCTGCGATGCGTTCCCAGTGCGGACGAAGATTTCGTGCCGGTTGCGCCAGGCTGAGGGCCGCCAGTTGCGGTTGTGCTTTTTCTTCCTCGGCTAACGCCTGTTGCAGTGCCTGCTGACGGCGACTGGCTTCCTGCTGCAACTCGTCCTTACGCGTTAACCAGTTAAGTGATTGTTGTTCTTGCTGCTGCGTAGTGAGTAACCGTTTCTCTTCGTCAGTGAGTACCTGCAAACTTTCTGTCAGCGATTTCAGCTGTTCTGGCGCTAATAACGCGACGCCGCTGGCCTGCGCTTGCAGTTTCTCCAGCTCAGTACGGGCCGATTTATGCTGTTCAAAAACCATCGCGGAGATTTGCCCGTAGATTTCGGTGCCGGTTAACTCCTCGAGCAATTCCGCGCGTTCTTTCGGTTTCGCATTGAGGAAGGCAGCAAATTGCCCCTGCGAAAGCAGCATCGAACGGGTGAAGCGCCCGTAATCCAGTCCGGTTAACGTCGCCGTCAGTTCCAGCTTATCTTTCACTTTGTCGGCGAGAATTTTGCCGTCTGCGCAGCGCGCCAGCTCTACGCGTGGCACCTGCAAATTACCGTCCGGCTGGTTACGCGCCCGATTCTGGCTCCAGAACGCGCGATACGCTTCACCTTTCACTTCAAATTCCACTTCCGCCAGACATTCGGCGGTATCGCGGGTCATGAGATCATTTTGTGATTGCGAAACGTTAGAGAGGCGCGGGGTTTCGTGATACAGCGCCAGACAAATGGCGTCCAGCAGGGTGGTTTTCCCCGCACCGGTTGGGCCGGTAATGGCAAACAGCCCGTTGCTGGCGAACGGCTCGCGGGTGAAATCAATCTTCCATTCGCCTTTTAATGAGTTCAGGTTTTTCAGGCGCAGGCTGAGAATTTTCATGCTTCGTGTTCTCCGGCGAGGGTCTGCAACGTCGTGGCGAAAAGATTCTGTAGACGTTGCTGCTGCGATTCATCCAGTTCTTCCAGTGCCAGACGGCGATTGAACACCTCTTCGACGCTGAGTTCGCTGAGGGTTTCACGCTGTTGGCTGGCTAACACACGCTCGCGCTGTTCACGACTCCGGCGTACCAGCAATACTTCGACAGGTAATGATTCGGTTAATGCCTGGATTTTGCGCTGAATATCATGCAGATACTCATCGGTAGTGATTTCGATATCCAGCCAGACAGGTGGCTCTTGTGATACATCGCGCCACTGTTCCAGCTGTTCGGTAATCGACGCCAGATCGCCTTTCAGCACCGCCATGGGTTGCGTTACCGGTACGTTCAGATTTTCCACGCTCTCTAATTTGCCGTTTGAAAATGTCACCAGATGGACATATTTACTCTTACCGCATTCATCAAAACTCAGTGGAATGGGGGAGCCGCAATAGCGAACATGTTCCATGCCGCCAATAATCTGCGCGCGGTGAATATGCCCGAGCGCGATGTAGTCGGCTGGCGGAAAGTTTTGTGCCGGAAACGCGTCCAGCGTGCCAATATAGATGTCACGCACGGCGTCACTTTTACTGGCGCCCACGGTCGTTAAATGTCCCGTGGCGATGATGGGCAGAGGCTGATCGCCGCGCAGTTTGCAGGCATCGGCATAGTGTTGTTGATAATAATCAGTAATAGCCGCCAGCAAATGCTGCTGTTTTTCAATACCGTTTAGCCCCGCCTGGCTGGTAATAATGTCACGCGGGCGTAAAAAAGGAATGGGGCACAGCACTGCGCCTGGCGTCCCGTCGCGATGAGGCAAGATTTGCGGCGCATGTCCGGCGCTGGCGACCACGGTAGTATTGAGGAACGCCATGATATCGCGCGATTCATTCAGCGTGGCGACCGAATCATGGTTTCCTGCCAGTACCACCAGATGACAGCCCGTTTGTTGTAAATTGACAACAAAACGGTTGTATAAAGTACGGGCGTAACTGGGCGGCGAACCGGTATCGAAAACATCACCGGCAACAATAATCGCATCCACCTGATGGGTTTGTGCTGTCTCCAGCAGCCAGTCAAGAAAAGCCTGATGCTCAGCTTCGCGGCTTTTACTGTAGAAGTTCTGGCCGAGATGCCAGTCTGAAGTGTGAAGGATGCGCATAACGATTCTCTGGCGAAAAAGCATGGGCGCGATTATACCCAAACAGGTGCGCTATTTGCTTTTTTCTGCACCACAGAAATCAATAACCTGAAGATATGTGCGACGAGCTTTTCATAAATCTGTCATAAATCTGACGCATAATGACGTCGCATTAATGATCGCAATCTATTTATTACAACAGGGCAAATCATGGCGAGACGTATTCTGGTCGTAGAAGATGAAGCTCCAATTCGCGAAATGGTCTGCTTCGTGCTCGAGCAAAATGGCTTCCAGCCGGTCGAAGCGGAAGATTATGACAGTGCTGTGAACCAACTGAATGAACCCTGGCCGGATTTAATTCTCCTCGACTGGATGTTACCCGGCGGCTCCGGTATCCAGTTCATCAAACATCTCAAGCGTGAGTCGATGACCCGTGATATTCCGGTAGTGATGCTGACCGCCAGAGGGGAAGAAGAAGATCGCGTGCGCGGCCTTGAAACCGGTGCGGATGACTATATCACCAAGCCGTTTTCGCCGAAGGAGCTGGTGGCGCGAATCAAAGCGGTAATGCGCCGTATATCGCCGATGGCGGTGGAAGAGGTGATTGAGATGCAGGGGCTAAGTCTCGACCCGACATCTCACCGGGTGATGGCGGGCGAAGAACCGCTGGAGATGGGGCCAACTGAATTTAAACTGCTGCACTTTTTTATGACGCATCCCGAGCGCGTGTACAGTCGCGAGCAACTGTTAAATCACGTCTGGGGAACCAACGTATATGTGGAAGACCGCACGGTCGATGTCCACATTCGCCGCCTGCGTAAAGCACTGGAGCCCGGCGGGCATGACCGCATGGTGCAGACCGTGCGCGGTACAGGATATCGTTTTTCAACCCGCTTTTAACGCCTTGCTCATCGGACGCAGAGCAGGGCTTATGATTTCTTAACTGGAGTATCTTACGTGCTGGAACGGCTGTCGTGGAAAAGGCTGGTGCTGGAGCTGCTACTTTGCTGCCTCCCGGCTTTCATCCTGGGTGCATTTTTTGGTTACCTGCCCTGGTTTTTGCTGGCATCGGTGACAGGACTGCTTATCTGGCATTTCTGGAATTTATTGCGCCTTTCATGGTGGCTGTGGGTGGATCGCAGTATGACCCCGCCACCGGGGCGTGGTAGCTGGGAACCGCTGCTGTACGGTTTACACCAGATGCAACTGCGTAATAAAAAACGCCGCCGCGAGCTGGGTAATCTTATCAAACGCTTTCGTAGCGGCGCGGAGTCGCTGCCTGACGCGGTGGTGCTGACCACGGAAGAGGGCGGTATTTTCTGGTGTAACGGTCTGGCGCAACAAATTCTAGGTCTGCGCTGGCCGGAAGATAACGGGCAGAACATCCTTAACCTGCTGCGTTACCCGGAGTTTACGCAATATCTGAAAACGCGTGATTTTTCTCGCCCGCTCAATCTGGTGCTCAACACCGGGCGGCATCTGGAAATTCGCGTCATGCCTTATACCCATAAACAGCTGCTGATGGTGGCGCGAGATGTCACGCAAATGCATCAACTGGAAGGGGCGCGGCGCAACTTTTTCGCCAACGTAAGTCATGAGTTACGCACGCCATTGACCGTGTTACAGGGTTACCTGGAGATGATGGATGAGCAGCCGCTGGAAGGCGCGGTACGCGAAAAAGCCTTGCACACCATGCGTGAGCAGACTCAGCGGATGGAAGGGCTGGTGAAGCAGTTGCTGACCTTGTCGAAAATTGAAGCCGCGCCGACGCAGTTGCTGAATGAGAAGGTTGATGTGCCGATGATGCTGCGCGTCGTTGAGCGTGAAGCTCAGACGCTGAGCCAGCAAAAACAGACACTTACCTTTGAGATTGATAACGGCCTCAAAGTGTCTGGCAGCGAAGACCAGTTACGCAGTGCGATTTCGAATCTGGTCTATAACGCCGTGAATCATACGCCGGAAGGTACGCATATCACCGTACGCTGGCAGCGAGTGCCGCACGGTGCCGAATTTAGTGTTGAAGACAATGGGCCGGGCATCGCACCGGAGCATATTCCGCGCCTGACCGAGCGTTTTTATCGCGTTGATAAAGCGCGTTCCCGACAAACTGGCGGTAGCGGGTTGGGGTTAGCGATCGTGAAGCATGCGGTAAATCATCATGAAAGCCGGCTCAATATTGAAAGTACGGTGGGCAAAGGTACGCGTTTCAGTTTTGTTCTGCCGGAACGTTTAATTGCCAAAAATAGCGATTAATCCGCCTTTGTCATTTTTTGTTGCCATAAGCCAGCCGATGCTGGCTTTTTTTCTTTGCAGTCAAAAAATGGGCGCTGAATTTTACAATGTCTGGTGATTTTTTGTTCGCATGATAAGCCATATCTTTTTCACGGAAATAGTGTTTTATACTGGCTGGTGATTTCTTATCGCTATATACCTCTGGTTTTTAGATCCCTCCTTGCTTTAAAACGTTATAAGCGTTTAAATTGCGCTTCAGGTGCTGTCATACTGACTGCATTCACGCGGTAAATCGAAAAACTATTCTTCGCCGCGCCTGGTTGGGAGTATTTCCCGCTAAAATTGTTTAAATATACCGCTGTATCATCCCCAGGGATTGGCACAAAATTTAACGTTACAACACCACATCCACAGGCAGTATGATTTATGACCCATCAGTTAAGATCGCGCGATATCATCGCTCTGGGCTTTATGACATTTGCGTTGTTCGTTGGCGCAGGTAACATTATTTTCCCTCCTATGGTCGGCTTGCAGGCAGGCGAACACGTCTGGACTGCGGCATTCGGCTTCCTTATTACTGCCGTTGGTCTGCCGGTATTAACGGTAGTGGCGCTGGCGAAAGTTGGCGGCGGCGTCGATAGTCTGAGTACACCAATCGGTAAAGTTGCAGGCGTGCTGCTGGCAACGGTTTGCTACCTGGCGGTAGGGCCGCTGTTTGCAACACCGCGTACGGCAACTGTCTCCTTTGAAGTGGGCATTGCGCCGCTGACGGGTGACTCCGCACTGCCGCTGTTTATCTACAGCCTGGTCTATTTCGCTATCGTTATTCTGGTTTCGCTCTATCCGGGCAAGCTGCTGGATACCGTGGGCAACTTCCTTGCGCCGCTGAAAATTATCGCGCTGGTCATCCTGTCTGTTGCCGCGATTGTCTGGCCTGCGGGTTCTATCAGCACGGCGACTGAGGCTTATCAAAACGCTGCGTTTTCTAACGGCTTCGTTAACGGCTATCTGACTATGGATACGCTGGGCGCGATGGTGTTTGGTATCGTTATTGTCAATGCGGCGCGTTCTCGCGGCGTTACCGAAGCGCGTCTGCTGACCCGTTATACCGTCTGGGCTGGCCTGATGGCAGGCGTTGGTTTGACTCTGCTGTACCTGGCGCTGTTCCGTCTGGGTTCAGACAGCGCGTCGCTGGTTGATCAATCCGCGAACGGTGCCGCTATTCTGCATGCTTACGTTCAGCACACCTTTGGCGGCGGCGGTAGCTTCCTGCTGGCGGCGTTAATCTTCATCGCTTGTCTGGTCACGGCGGTTGGTCTGACCTGCGCTTGTGCGGAATTCTTCGCCCAATACATCCCGCTCTCATACCGTACGCTGGTGTTTATCCTCGGCGGCTTCTCGATGGTGGTGTCTAATCTGGGCTTGAGCCAGCTGATTCAGATCTCTGTACCGGTGCTGACTGCCATTTATCCGCCGTGTATCGCACTGGTTGTATTAAGTTTTACACGCTCATGGTGGCATAATTCGTCCCGCGTGATTGCTCCGCCGATGTTTATCAGCCTGCTTTTTGGTATTCTCGACGGGATCAAAGCATCTGCATTCAGCGATATTTTACCGTCCTGGGCGCAGCGTTTACCGCTGGCCGAACAAGGTCTGGCGTGGTTAATGCCAACGGTGGTGATGGTGGTTCTGGCCATTATCTGGGATCGCGCAGCAGGTCGTCAGGTGACCTCCAGCGCCCACTAAATCACTGTAAATTTGTTTTAACCACGGGGCTGCGATGCCCCGTGGTTTTTTTATTGTGTTGATGGGTTAGGAATTGATGGAAAGTAAGAACAAGCTAAAGCGTGGGCTAAGTACCCGACACATACGCTTTATGGCACTGGGTTCAGCAATTGGCACCGGGTTGTTTTACGGTTCGGCGGACGCCATCAAAATGGCCGGGCCGAGCGTGTTGTTGGCCTATATTATCGGTGGTGTCGCGGCGTATATCATTATGCGTGCGCTGGGAGAAATGTCGGTACATAACCCGGCCGCCAGCTCTTTCTCGCGTTATGCGCAGGAAAACCTTGGCCCGCTGGCAGGTTATATCACCGGCTGGACCTACTGCTTTGAAATCCTTATTGTCGCCATCGCCGATGTAACTGCTTTCGGTATCTATATGGGCGTCTGGTTCCCGACGGTGCCGCACTGGATATGGGTGTTGAGCGTGGTGCTGATTATCTGCGCCATTAACCTGATGAGCGTGAAAGTCTTTGGTGAGCTGGAATTCTGGTTCTCGTTCTTTAAAGTCGCCACTATTATCATCATGATCGTTGCTGGTTTCGGTATCATCATTTGGGGGATTGGCAACGGCGGGCAACCGACCGGTATCCATAACCTGTGGAGCAACGGCGGCTTCTTCAGTAACGGCTGGCTTGGCATGGTGATGTCGTTGCAAATGGTGATGTTTGCCTACGGTGGTATTGAAATTATTGGTATTACCGCTGGTGAAGCTAAAGAGCCGGAGAAGTCTATTCCGCGCGCGATTAATTCAGTGCCGATGCGTATTCTGGTGTTCTATGTTGGTACGCTGTTCGTCATTATGTCTATCTATCCGTGGAATCAGGTAGGTACTGCTGGTAGCCCGTTCGTGCTGACGTTCCAGCATTTGGGGATTACCTTTGCCGCCAGCATTCTTAACTTCGTTGTGCTGACAGCCTCTTTGTCGGCAATTAACAGCGACGTGTTTGGTGTAGGCCGTATGTTGCACGGCATGGCAGAGCAGGGCAGTGCGCCGAAAATTTTCAGCAAAACGTCGCGTCGCGGTATTCCGTGGGTCACGGTGCTGGTCATGACTACCGCGCTGCTGTTTGCTGTGTATCTGAACTACATCATGCCGGAAAACGTCTTCCTGGTGATTGCCTCGCTGGCGACCTTCGCTACCGTGTGGGTGTGGATTATGATCCTGCTGTCGCAGATTGCCTTCCGTCGCCGCCTGCCGCCAGAAGAAGTTAAAGCGTTGAAATTTAAAGTTCCTGGCGGGGTGGCAACGACCATCACGGGGCTGGTTTTCCTGGTCTTTATCATCGGACTGATTGGTTATCACCCTGAAACGCGTATCTCTCTGTACGTTGGTTTTGCGTGGATTGTGGTGCTGTTGATTGGCTGGATGTTTAAACGCCGCCACGATCGTCAGTTGGCAGAAAACCACTAATTCCTGCCTTTTGTCGCCGGATCAGGAGCAAAACCTGATCCGGCTATTCCGAAAATTATCCGCCCCCGTCCTCCTCCCCCAAATATCCTTCAGATGATGAGTGATCCTGCATTAGGCTATGGCAAGGTGAACACATTTTCATCACAGGGGAATTATGATGTTAAATGCATGGCACCTGCCGGTGCCCCCATTTGTTAAACAAAGCAAAGATCAACTGCTCATTACACTGTGGCTGACGGGCGAAGAGCCGCCACAGCGCATTATGTTGCGCATGGAAAACGATAACGAAGAAACATCAATACCGATGCATAAACAGCGCAGCCAGCCGCAGCCTGGTGTGACGGCGTGGCGGGGAGCGCTCTCTCTCGTCACCGGGCAACCACGGCGGCGCTACAGTTTCAAATTGCTGTGGCACGATCGCCAGCGTTGGTTTACGCCGCAAGGTTTCAGCCCAATACCACCAGCACGGCTGGAACAGTTTGCCGTCGATGTGCCGGATATCGGACCACAATGGGCGGCGGATCAGATTTTTTATCAGATCTTCCCGGATCGTTTTGCCCGGAGTCTGCCTCGTAATGCCGATCAGGATCATGTCTATTATCATCACGCCGCCGGGCGGGAAATCATATTGCGTGACTGGGATGAACCGGTCACGGCACAGGCGGGCGGATCAACGTTCTATGGCGGCGATCTGGACGGGATAAGCGAAAAACTGCCGTACCTGAAAAAGCTCGGCGTGACGGCGCTGTATCTTAATCCGGTGTTTAAAGCACCCAGCGTGCATAAATACGATACCGAAGATTATCGCCACGTCGATCCGCAGTTTGGCGGCGACGGGGCGTTGCTGCGTTTGAGACACAACACGCAGCAGCAAGGAATGCGCCTGATGCTGGACGGCGTGTTTAACCACAGTGGCGATTCTCATGCCTGGTTTGACAGGCACAATCGCGGGACGGGCGGCGCTTGCCATAACCCCGAATCGCCCTGGCGCGACTGGTACTCGTTTCGCGATGACGGCACGGCGCTCGATTGGCTGGGCTATGCCAGCCTGCCAAAACTGGATTATCAGTCGGAAAGTCTGGTGAATGAAATTTATCGCGGTGAAGACAGCATTGTCCGTCACTGGCTGAAAGCGCCGTGGAATATGGACGGCTGGCGGCTGGATGTGGTGCATATGCTGGGGGAAGCGGGCGGGGCGTGCAATAATTTGCAGCATGTCGCCGGCATCACTGAGGCGGCGAAAGAAACCCAGCCAGAAGCGTACATTGTCGGTGAATATTTTGGCGATGCGCGGCAATGGTTACAGGCCGATGTGGAAGATGCATCGATGAACTATCGCGGCTTTACTTTTCCGCTGTGGGGCTTTCTCGCTAATACCGATGTCTCTTACGATCCGCAGCAGATTAACGCTCAAATCTGTATGACCTGGATGGACAATTACCGTGCCGGGCTTTCTCATCAACAGCAACTGCGTATGTTTAACCAGCTCGATAGTCACGATACCGCGCGATTTAAAACGTTACTCGGACGGGATGTTGCGCGTCTGCCACTGGCGGTCGTCTGGCTGTTCACCTGGCCTGGTGTGCCGTGTATTTATTACGGCGATGAAGTGGGGTTGGACGGCAATAACGATCCATTTTGTCGTAAACCGTTTCCCTGGGACCCGGAAAAACAAGATACGGAGCTATTCGCGCTGTACCAGCGAATGATTGCGCTGCGTAAGAAGAGCCTGGCATTGCGTCGTGGCGGCTGTCAGGTGTTGTATGCGGAAGATAACGTGGTGGTGTTTGTGCGTGTGCTCAATCAGCAGCGTGTGCTAGTGGCAATCAACCGTGGTGAAGCGTGTGAAGTGGTGCTACCCGCATCGCCGTTGCTTAATGTCGCGCAATGGCAATGCAAAGAAGGGAACGGACAACGGGTAGATGGGATCCTGGCGTTGCCCGCGATATCAGTCACGGTGTGGATGAATTAATACCTTACAACGCTTTGCGTGACGCCTGCTCCATCATCCGCGGATAAAATTGCCAGAAGCGGGTTTCAAGGGCGTCGTAATGGGTGTCTAAATCGTACCAGGAGTCACGCAGAGCATCCAGACGTGGGCGACGGCTTGCCATGCCGTTTAACACGCTCTGGATGAAATCCATATCGCGATAGCGCACCAGCCATTGCTCTGACCACAAGTAGTTATTCAGATTGATAAAGCGCGGCGGTGAGTCCGGCAAAATCGTCATCACTTGTTCGCGGGCATAACAGACAAATTCCTGTAGCGGAAAGTCGGGCGACAACTGCGACCAGTGGCGGGACAGAAAGTGATCCCACATCACATCCAGCGTAATAGGCGCAACGCGGCGAGTTTCGTTGCGAAACCACTCCCGCGCTTCGCGGACTTCCGGCAGATTGTCGGTTAACACATCGATACGCCGATGCATATGAATACCTGCAACCACGTCGGGCGGAAAACTTTCGTCAGGATTTCCGCGAACAAAATCAGCCAGTAAGTTGCCGGAAAGCGAACTTTCAGCGAGATGGGCTAAATGCAGGTGAGCTAAAAAATTCATCGATTATATTCTATCCAAAGGGGGGTAAAGGTTGCAGGGAGAGCGCCCCGGCACTAGACTACCCGCCTCTTATTTTAGTCTGAGTCAGTGTCATGCGCGTTACCGATTTCTCCTTTGAATTGCCCGAATCCCTGATTGCCCACTATCCAATGCCTGAACGCAGTAGCTGTCGTTTACTGTCGCTGGACGGGCCGACGGGCGCGCTGACGCACGGTACTTTCACCGATTTACTCGATAAGCTCAACCCCGGCGATCTTCTGGTTTTTAACAATACCCGCGTGATCCCGGCGCGTCTGTTTGGGCGAAAAGCTAGCGGCGGTAAAATTGAAGTGCTGGTTGAGCGGATGCTCGACGACAAACGCATTCTTGCGCATATTCGCGCCTCGAAAGCGCCAAAACCGGGCGCGGAGCTACTGCTGGGCGATGACGAAAGCATCAAAGCAACAATGACCGCTCGTCACGGCGCGCTGTTTGAAGTCGAATTTAACGATGAGCGCTCGGTGCTGGATATTCTCAACAGCATCGGCCATATGCCACTGCCGCCGTATATCGACCGTCCGGACGAAGATGCAGACCGCGAACTTTATCAAACGGTTTATAGCGAAAAACCAGGCGCGGTAGCAGCACCGACCGCCGGACTGCACTTTGACGAACCGCTGCTGGAAAAATTGCGCGCCAAGGGCGTGGAGATGGCATTCGTGACTCTGCATGTGGGGGCGGGTACCTTCCAGCCGGTACGCGTCGACACCATTGAAGACCACATCATGCACTCGGAATATGCAGAAGTGCCGCAGGATGTGGTTGACGCAGTGCTGGCTGCGAAAGCGCGTGGTAACCGGGTGATTGCGGTTGGCACCACCTCTGTTCGCTCGCTTGAGAGCGCGGCCCAGGCGGCGAAAAACAATCTGATTGAACCGTTTTTCGATGATACACAAATCTTTATCTATCCCGGCTTCCAGTACAAAGTGGTCGATGCGCTGGTGACTAACTTCCATCTGCCGGAGTCAACGCTGATTATGCTGGTTTCCGCATTTGCCGGTTATCAACACACCATGAACGCCTATAAAGCGGCAGTAGAAGAGAAATATCGCTTTTTTAGTTACGGTGATGCGATGTTTATCACGTACAATCCGCAGGCAATTAATGAGCGCGTCGGGGAGTAATTCCGCGGCGCTGGTTTAAACGTTGGACTGTTTTTCTGACGTAGTGGAGAAAAAATGAAATTTGAACTGGACACCACCGACGGTCGCGCACGCCGTGGCCGCCTGGTCTTCGATCGTGGCGTAGTGGAAACGCCTTGTTTTATGCCTGTTGGCACCTACGGCACCGTAAAAGGGATGACGCCGGAAGAAGTTGAAGCCACTGGCGCGCAAATTATTCTGGGTAACACTTTCCACCTGTGGCTACGCCCGGGTCAGGAAATCATGAAACTGCATGGCGATTTGCACGATTTTATGCAGTGGAAAGGCCCGATCCTTACCGACTCCGGCGGCTTCCAGGTCTTCAGTCTCGGCGATATCCGTAAAATCACCGAACAGGGCGTGCACTTCCGTAACCCCATCAACGGCGACCCGATTTTCCTCGATCCCGAAAAATCGATGGAGATTCAATACGATCTTGGCTCAGACATCGTCATGATTTTTGACGAGTGTACGCCTTATCCTGCTGACTGGGATTACGCGAAGCGCTCTATGGAGATGTCGCTGCGTTGGGCGAAGCGTAGCCGCGAGCGTTTTGACAGCCTCGGCAACAAAAATGCGCTCTTTGGTATCATTCAGGGCAGCGTTTACGAAGATTTACGTGATATCTCTGTTAAAGGTCTGGTAGATATCGGTTTTGATGGCTACGCTGTCGGCGGTCTGGCAGTGGGTGAGCCGAAAGCAGATATGCACCGTATCCTGGAGCATGTGTGCCCGCAAATTCCGGCAGACAAACCACGTTACCTGATGGGCGTTGGTAAACCGGAAGACCTGGTTGAAGGCGTGCGCCGCGGTATCGATATGTTTGACTGCGTAATGCCAACACGTAATGCGCGTAACGGTCATCTGTTCGTGACCGATGGCGTGGTGAAAATCCGCAATGCGAAGTATAAGAGCGACACTGGCCCGCTCGATCCTGAGTGTGATTGCTACACCTGTCGCAATTATTCACGTGCCTACTTGCATCATCTCGACCGTTGCAACGAAATATTAGGCGCGCGACTCAACACCATTCATAACCTTCGTTACTACCAGCGTTTGATGGCGGGTTTACGCAAGGCTATTGAAGAGGGTAAATTAGAGAGCTTCGTAGCTGATTTTTACCAGCGTCAGGGGCGAGAAGTACCACCTTTGAACGTTGATTAATATTAATAATGAGGGAAATTTAATGAGCTTTTTTATTTCTGATGCGGTAGCGGCAACGGGTGCTCCGGCACAAGGTAGCCCGATGTCTTTGATTTTGATGCTGGTGGTATTCGGTCTGATTTTCTATTTCATGATCCTGCGCCCACAGCAGAAGCGCACCAAAGAACACAAAAAGCTGATGGACTCCATCGCGAAAGGTGATGAAGTGCTGACGAACGGTGGCCTGGTCGGTCGCGTAACCAAAGTAGCAGAAAACGGCTACATTGCTATCGCGCTGAATGACACCACTGAAGTAGTTATTAAACGTGACTTCGTAGCCGCCGTTCTGCCGAAAGGCACCATGAAGGCGCTGTAATTAAAATTTTTCCCTAAGGGAATTGCCGTGTTAAACCGTTATCCTTTGTGGAAGTACGTCATGCTGATCGTGGTGATTGTCATCGGTCTGCTGTATGCGCTTCCCAACCTGTTTGGTGAGGATCCGGCTGTTCAGATCACTGGCGCGCGCGGAGTCGCCGCCAGTGAGCAAACGCTGATCCAGGTCCAGAAAACGTTACAAGAAGAAAAAATAACTGCTAAGTCTGTGGCACTGGAAGAGGGCGCTATTCTTGCGCGCTTCGACTCCACTGACACCCAGCTACGCGCTCGTGAAGCATTAATGGGCATTCTGGGTGACAAATATGTCGTGGCGCTTAACCTTGCCCCGGCTACGCCGCGCTGGCTGGCAGCTATTCACGCTGAGCCGATGAAGCTCGGCCTTGACTTGCGTGGCGGCGTTCACTTCCTGATGGAAGTGGATATGGACACTGCGCTTGGCAAACTTCAGGAACAAAATATCGATAGCCTGCGCAGCGATCTGCGTGAAAAGGGCATCCCGTATACCACTGTTCGTAAAGAAAATAATTACGGTCTGAGCATCACTTTCCGCGATGGCAACGCCCGTGATGAAGCCATTGCATATCTGAGCAAGCGTCATCCCGATCTGGTCATTAGCAGCCAGGGTAGCAACCAGCTGCGTGCGGTCATGAGCGATGCGCGTCTCAGTGAAGCGCGTGAATATGCGGTGCAGCAGAACATTAACATCCTGCGTAACCGTGTAAACCAGCTTGGTGTGGCGGAGCCTGTAGTACAACGTCAGGGCGCAGACCGCATTGTCGTTGAGCTGCCAGGTATTCAGGATACCGCTCGCGCGAAAGAGATTCTTGGCGCGACCGCGACGCTGGAGTTCCGTCTGGTAAACACCAACGTTGACCAGGCCGCTGCTGCATCTGGCCGCGTACCGGGTGACTCTGAAGTGAAACAGACCCGCGAAGGTCAGCCGGTTGTGCTGTACAAACGCGTAATTCTGACCGGTGACCATATCACCGATTCCACTTCCAGCCAGGACGAATACAACCAGCCGCAGGTTAACATCTCGCTCGATAGCGCTGGTGGCAACATCATGTCTAACTTCACTAAGGACAACATCGGCAAACCGATGGCGACCCTGTTTGTGGAGTACAAAGACAGCGGTAAGAAAGATGCTAACGGTCGTGCGGTTCTGGTGAAACAGGAAGAGGTGATTAACATCGCGAATATCCAGTCTCGTCTGGGTAACAGCTTCCGTATCACTGGTATCAACAACCCGAACGAAGCGCGTCAGCTGTCGCTGCTGCTGCGTGCCGGTGCGTTGATCGCGCCGATTCAGATTGTTGAAGAACGTACCATTGGCCCGACTCTGGGTATGCAGAACATTGAACAGGGGCTGGAAGCGTGTCTGGCTGGCCTGCTGGTTTCTATTCTGTTCATGATCCTCTTCTATAAGAAGTTTGGTCTGATTGCGACCAGTGCTCTGATTGCGAACTTGATCTTGATTGTCGGCATTATGTCGCTGTTGCCAGGCGCAACGCTGAGTATGCCGGGTATCGCGGGTATCGTCTTAACCCTTGCGGTAGCGGTCGATGCTAACGTACTGATCAACGAACGTATTAAAGAAGAGTTAAGCAACGGGCGTACTGTTCAGCAGGCAATTGATGAAGGTTATCGTGGCGCGTTCAGTTCCATTTTCGATGCGAACATCACCACGCTGATTAAAGTCATCATCCTGTACGCGGTGGGTACCGGGGCAATTAAAGGGTTCGCGATTACTACCGGTATCGGTGTGGCGACGTCGATGTTTACCGCGATTGTCGGTACGCGTGCCATCGTAAACCTGCTATATGGCGGCAAGCGCGTCAAGAAGCTGTCAATCTGAGGAGTGCGATGTGGCACAGGAATATACTGTTGAACAACTAAACCACGGCCGTAAAGTCTACGACTTTATGCGCTGGGACTACTGGGCTTTCGGCATCTCTGGTCTACTTTTAATCGCCGCGATCGTCATTATGGGCGTGCGCGGCTTTAACTGGGGGCTGGATTTCACCGGTGGTACGGTTATTGAAATTACGCTCGAAAAACCGGCTGAAATTGATGTAATGCGTGATGCATTGCAGAAAGCGGGCTTTGAAGAGCCGATGCTGCAAAACTTCGGTAGCAGCCACGACATCATGGTCCGCATGCCGCCAGCTGAAGGCGAAACCGGTGGTCAGGTGCTGGGCAGCAAAGTTCTGAAGGTGATTAACGAAGCTACCAATCAGAACGCGGCGGTGAAGCGTATTGAGTTCGTCGGTCCGAGCGTAGGGGCAGACCTTGCGCAAACCGGTGCGATGGCGCTGATGGCGGCACTGCTGTCTATCCTTGTATATGTCGGTTTCCGCTTTGAGTGGCGACTGGCGGCAGGGGTAGTAATCGCGCTGGCGCACGACGTTATCATTACACTGGGTATTTTGTCGTTATTCCATATCGAGATTGACCTGACCATTGTGGCATCGTTGATGTCGGTTATCGGTTACTCGCTTAACGACAGTATCGTGGTATCGGACCGTATTCGTGAAAACTTCCGCAAAATCCGTCGCGGTACGCCTTACGAAATCTTTAACGTGTCCTTGACCCAGACGCTGCACCGTACCTTGATCACATCCGGTACCACCTTGATGGTTATCCTGATGCTGTATCTCTTCGGTGGCCCGGTGCTGGAAGGCTTCTCGCTGACCATGCTGATTGGTGTAACCATCGGTACCGCGTCTTCCATCTATGTAGCATCGGCGCTGGCCCTGAAACTGGGTATGAAGCGCGAACACATGTTGCAGCAGAAAGTGGAAAAAGAAGGGGCGGATCAGCCGTCAATTCTGCCTTAATCAAGTTCCCGTTGATGTTGAAAATCCCGGTCAGAAGATCGGGATTTTTTTTGATGTATGGAGATTGCGAAAATCCCCGCATCTTGGGAAACTGCGCGTAACCCTACATTTCATCCAGGTAACTTTTCATGGCTATCATCCCAAAAAACTATGCGCGGTTAGAAAGCGGCTATCGTGAAAAAGCATTAAAACTCTATCCGTGGGTCTGCGGTCGCTGTTCCCGCGAGTTTGTCTATTCCAACCTGCGTGAGCTTACCGTTCACCATATCGATCACGACCATACCAATAACCCGGAAGATGGCAGTAACTGGGAATTGCTTTGTCTCTATTGCCATGATCATGAGCATTCGAAATATACCGAAGCGGATCAGTATGGTACGACGGTCATCGCAGGGGAAGATGCGCAGAAAGATGTCGGTGAAGCGAAATACAACCCGTTTGCTGATTTAAAAGCGATGATGAATAAGAAGAAGTAATAAAAAATGCCGGATACAAAATCCGCTATTTGAGCTTTGTGACAAACGAAAAATTGCCTGATGCGCTACGCTTATCAGGCCTACGTAATCTCAGCAATGTATTGAATTTGCGTGCTTTTGTAGACCGGATAAGGCATTTACGCCGCATCCGGCATGAACAAAGCACATGTTGTTAACAATTTGAGATGCCGGATACAAAATTCGTTATTTGAGCTTTATGACAAACATAAAATTGCCTGATGCGCTACGCTTATCAGACCTACGTTATCTCAGCAATATATTGAATTTACGTGCTTTTGTAGGCCGGATAAGGCGTTTACGCCGCATCCGGCATGAACAAAGCGCACGTTGTCGACAATCTGAAATGCCGGGAATAAATCCCGGCATTTTCATAATCAGAAGTTGTAACCTACCACCAGGTAACCACCCCAGCCGGTAGAGCGAACGTTGAAGTTGCCGTTGCCGAAGTTCAGCTCTGCATCATCGTTCCACTGACCACCGTCATGCCAGTAACGAGCTACGACAGAGTAGTGCCAGTGATCGTAGTTCAGAGCCAGAATATGGCTGGAAGCGATGGAGTTATTGCTGCGTGTCTTAATACCGTTGATTGCGTTACCGCTGTCATCACCCAAATCGGAACCCCAGTCGAAGTTGGTGAAACCGATGTAGCTTAACTGACCGCCCCACAGATCGGTAATCGGCACAAAGTATTTAATTTTGAAACGGTAACCGTCCCACTCGTTTTCGTTCGCTGCGCCGTAGTTCTGCCACTGGTATTTCGCATACACGTTCATGGACAGGCTCATCGGCAGGCCAGTGTCGATGTCAGTACCCAGACCCATATACCAGGTGCTCTGGCGACCATCTTTGTTACGGCCCATGTCGTAAATGTAGTTGTTCGCGAAGTACCACTCTTTGAACGGACCGAAGCTAAGGTCAGTATTGGTCAGCTTATCGATGGAGAAACGCGGTTCGATTTCCATAAACAGCGGAGAACCGTGGTTCCAGATACCTTTGGCATCGGAGTTACCGCCGAAGAATACCGGCGCATCCGCGTAACCATAGAAATCGAACCAGTCTTTTTTAGCGAATGCTTCATACTCCAAGTAAGTATCGTTACGGATCTGCGGTCCGAAACGAGTGTGATAGCTACCAACTACGTTAACGCTCTGGTGCCACCAGTCGGAAAGGTACTGCGGTTTATCGTTTTCAGCTGCGTTGACAGTAAAAGACGAAGAGAGCGCCAGTACCGCACCGGCTGCCAGTAATGTTTTTTTCATATGTATGCCACTGTTTGAAAATCCCTTACGGGAGTGAAAAAGGCGCAAATTGCGTTTCTAAATATTTCCTATACAGAGGAGCCTATTATAAAAATCATTGCTCACAAAAATATGTTTCGTTTCACAGTTCTATCATTTACGTAATCGATTGCGTTCACGTTTACACATATTCGGGCGGGGATTGTACTGACTTTCACCCTTGTTGCAAACTTTTACTATCAATCTGGGTGATGTAAGCGGAGTAACAAAATGACGGGGGAGGATGTTGCGGGACGCACAAAACGCCCCGCGATACGTTTACTGCACAACAGGTTGAATGTCGTGTATACGTACAAAACCTAACTGATCCACAGAAATACCCTTTAACTGTAACGGAATATCAACATCGCTCGGAGCGAGGACGCTGGCAGGTGCGTTAATCAATTGATTCTGCACATTGACTTCCTGAAAGTTGTCAGTTGTTCCCTGAATTTGTCCATATTCAACGGTTCCGCTGAAAGCGGGTAAAGGATCATTGGACTCGCCCTGAATCCGTAACGTCAGAGTGGTGCCATCTGCATTTGGCGTAATATTCACCAGCGACATACGTAAATTGCCAATTTGGCTTTCCAGCCGTGCCGGTGTATTTGCACCTGGTAACAGGTAAACCCCACTACTGGATTTTGCGTTCAGCGTATTTTGCTGGGTGATTTTGACAGTTTCTTTGTTGAGCTGAGTCATCTCTTTATTCAACGTGCTGACGCTGTGTTTCATCTGTCGCACTTCGCTTTGCTGCATACAGGCGCTCAGGCTGAACAGGCTTCCCAGCAGGAGTAGTCGAAAACATACTTTAATGTTCATAGGTAGTCCCTTTCTCGTCACAATTATCCTAATGGTAGAGGCTTAAAGCCGTGAAAGCATCGATCCTTTATCTCAAAAGCGTTGCGCCTTTGTTGTATCGCCAGTTCAGGGTAAAATAGATTTCTATTAACCACCTGGTCAGGACGCCGTATGCATTGCCCATTCTGTTTCGCCGTGGACACTAAGGTAATTGACTCTCGTCTCGTGAGCGAGGGTTCTTCCGTACGCCGCCGTCGGCAGTGTCTGGTGTGTAATGAACGTTTCACTACTTTTGAAGTGGCGGAACTGGTTATGCCGCGTGTCGTGAAAAGCAACGACGTGCGCGAACCGTTTAATGAAGAAAAATTGCGTAGCGGAATGCTGCGGGCGCTGGAAAAACGTCCGGTGAGTTCCGATGACGTCGAAATGGCGATCAACCATATTAAATCGCAACTCCGCGCCACCGGTGAGCGCGAAGTGCCGAGCAAAATGATTGGCAATCTGGTGATGGAGCAATTGAAAAAGCTCGACAAAGTCGCCTATATCCGTTTTGCCTCTGTCTATCGCAGTTTCGAAGATATCAAAGAATTTGGCGAAGAGATTGCGCGCCTGGAGGATTAAACCGTGCAGGACGAGTTATACATGGCGCGGGCGCTAAAGCTGGCGCAACGAGGGCGCTTCACCACTCACCCTAACCCGAATGTCGGTTGCGTCATTGTGAAAGATGGCGAAATTGTCGGTGAAGGTTACCATCACCGCGCGGGCGAACCGCATGCCGAGGTACACGCGTTGCGCATGGCAGGTGAAAAAGCCAAAGGCGCAACGGCGTATGTGACACTCGAACCTTGTAGTCATCATGGTCGTACGCCGCCGTGTTGTGACGCATTAATTGCTGCTGGCGTGGCGCGCGTGGTGGCTGCGATGCAGGACCCTAATCCGCAGGTCGCTGGGCGTGGACTTTACCGTTTGCAACAAGCTGGCATTGACGTCAGCCACGGCCTGATGATGAGCGAAGCCGAGCAATTGAATAAAGGCTTCCTCAAGCGCATGCGCACCGGCTTTCCTTATATACAGTTGAAACTCGGCGCGTCGCTAGATGGCCGCACCGCGATGGCCAGCGGTGAAAGCCAGTGGATCACTTCACCTCAGGCTCGACGCGATGTTCAGCGTCTGCGCGCGCAAAGTCATGCTATTTTAACCAGCAGCGCCACGGTGCTGGCGGACGATCCAGCCTTAACGGTGCGTTGGTCTGAACTGGATGAACAAACTCAGGCTCTCTATCCGCAACAAAATCTCCGTCAGCCGGTACGTATTGTAATTGATAGCCAAAATCGCGTGACGCCGGAACACCGCATCGTGCAGCAGCCGGGCGAAACCTGGTTCGCGCGTACGCAGGAAGATTCTCGTGCATGGCCGGAAACGGTGCGTACTTTGCTGATTCCAGAGCATAAAGGTCATCTGGATCTGGTTGTTCTGATGATGCAACTGGGTAAACAGCAGATTAACAGCATCTGGGTGGAAGCGGGGCCAACGCTCGCTGGCGCATTGCTACAGGCGGGTTTAGTCGATGAGCTGATTGTCTATATCGCACCTAAACTATTAGGCAGCGACGCCCGCGGATTATGTACGCTGCCGGGGCTTGAGAAATTAGCCGACGCGCCCCAATTTAAATTCAAAGAGATACGTCATGTAGGCCCGGATGTTTGCCTGCATTTAGTGGGTGCATGATCTCCCGGCTCGAAAGGGAAGCAGCGCACGAAATATTATGCTAAAATCCGCCCCCCTGCGGGGCCATACTCGAACCCGAAGGAAGAAAATGAACATTATTGAAGCTAACGTTGCTACCCCGGACGCTCGCGTCGCCATCACCATTGCGCGTTTCAACAACTTTATCAATGACAGCCTGCTGGAAGGTGCAATTGACGCACTGAAACGTATCGGTCAGGTAAAAGATGAAAACATTACCGTTGTTTGGGTGCCTGGTGCCTATGAGCTGCCGCTGGCGGCGGGTGCACTGGCTAAAACCGGTAAATACGACGCGGTGATTGCGCTGGGTACGGTTATTCGTGGTGGCACTGCCCACTTTGAATATGTCGCTGGTGGTGCAAGCAACGGCCTGGCGCATGTTGCCCAGGACAGCGAAATTCCGGTTGCTTTTGGGGTTTTGACCACTGAAAGCATTGAACAAGCGATCGAACGTGCTGGCACCAAAGCTGGTAACAAAGGTGCAGAAGCTGCACTGACCGCGCTTGAAATGATTAATGTATTGAAAGCCATCAAGGCCTGAAATTAGTAAGGGGAAATCCGTGAAACCTGCTGCTCGTCGCCGCGCTCGTGAGTGTGCCGTCCAGGCGCTCTACTCCTGGCAGTTGTCCCAGAACGACATCGCTGATGTTGAATACCAGTTCCTGGCTGAACAGGATGTAAAAGACGTTGACGTCCTGTACTTCCGTGAGCTGCTGGCCGGGGTGGCGACTAACACCGCATACCTCGACGGACTGATGAAGCCATACCTGTCCCGCCTGCTGGAAGAGCTGGGTCAGGTAGAAAAAGCGGTACTGCGCATTGCGCTGTACGAGCTGTCTAAACGTAGCGATGTGCCATACAAAGTGGCCATTAACGAAGCGATCGAACTGGCGAAATCGTTCGGCGCAGAAGACAGCCATAAGTTCGTCAATGGCGTACTGGATAAAGCAGCACCTGTGATTCGCCCTAACAAAAAGTGATATCCAGGCCGGCAGAGTAACGGAAAAACAGTTCCGCACTCGCCGGCCTTTTCTTTTTTACCTGCTGAGGCATAACGTATGGCATGTGGCGAGTTCTCCCTGATTGCCCGTTATTTTGACCGTGTAAGAAGCTCTCGTCTTGATGTCGAACTTGGCATTGGCGACGATTGCGCACTTCTCAATATCCCCGAGAAACAGACCCTGGCGATCAGCACTGATACGCTGGTGGCGGGCAACCATTTCCTCCCTGATATCGATCCTGCGGATCTGGCATACAAAGCACTGGCGGTAAACCTAAGCGATCTGGCAGCGATGGGCGCCGATCCGGCCTGGCTGACGCTGGCATTAACCTTACCGGACGTAGACGAATCGTGGCTTGAGTCCTTCAGCGACAGTTTGTTTGATCTTCTCAATTATTACGATATGCAACTCATTGGCGGCGACACCACGCGTGGGCCATTATCAATGACGTTGGGTATCCACGGCTTTGTTCCGATGGGACGAGCCTTAACGCGCTCTGGGGCGAAACCGGGTGACTGGATTTATGTGACCGGTACGCCGGGCGATAGCGCCGCCGGGCTGGCGATTTTGCAAAACCGTTTGCAGGTTGCCGATGCTAAAGATGCGGACTACTTGATTAAACGTCACCTCCGTCCGTCGCCGCGTATTTTACAGGGGCAGGCATTGCGCGATCTGGCAAATTCAGCCATCGATCTCTCTGACGGTTTGATTTCCGATCTCGGGCATATCGTGAAAGCCAGCGACTGCGGCGCACGCATTGACCTGGCATTGCTGCCGTTTTCTGACGCACTTTCTCGCCACGTTGAACCGGAACAGGCGCTGCGCTGGGCGCTCTCTGGTGGCGAAGATTACGAGTTGTGTTTCACTGTGCCGGAACTGAACCGTGGCGCGCTGGATGTCGCTTTGGGACATCTGGGCGTACCATTTACCTGTATCGGGCAAATGACCGCCGATATAGAAGGACTCTGTTTTGTTCGTGACGGCGAACCTGTCACGTTAGACTGGAAAGGATATGACCATTTTGCCACGCCATAAAGATGTCGCGAAAAGTCGCCTGAAGATGAGTAATCCGTGGCATTTGCTTGCTGTCGGATTCGGAAGTGGATTAAGCCCGATTGTTCCTGGCACGATGGGATCGCTGGCGGCGATTCCGTTCTGGTATCTGATGACCTTTTTACCCTGGCAGCTTTATTCGCTGGTAGTCATGCTGGGGATCTGTATTGGCGTTTATCTTTGTCATCAGACCGCGAAAGATATGGGCGTGCACGATCATGGCAGCATTGTCTGGGACGAATTTATCGGCATGTGGATCACTCTGATGGCGCTGCCGACCAATGACTGGCAGTGGGTCGCCGCCGGGTTTGTGATTTTCCGTATTCTGGATATGTGGAAACCGTGGCCGATCCGCTGGTTTGATCGCAATGTACATGGCGGCATGGGGATCATGATCGACGATATTGTCGCCGGGGTGATTTCCGCAGGCATCCTGTACTTTATCGGTCATCACTGGCCGTTGGGTCTTCTGTCATAGTTTTGCACCAGAGCCTGATGTGACGCTTGTTGCGTCTTATCAGGCCTGCATACCTATTTAAATCCCACTATCGGATGCGGTTTATAGGGTGTCTCCAGTTCGGCAATCTGTTCCGGTTTCAACGTGATATCTACCGCGTTCAGTAGTTCATCAAGCTGTTCTTCCCGCGAAGTTCCGATAATCGGCGCGGCAATGCCCGGCTTACTCAACAACCAGGCCAACGCAACTTGTGCTCGTGTCGCACCAAGTTCTTCACTGACGCCCGTTAACCGCTCTGCGATCTGCGCGTCATTTTCATCGCTTTCTTTATAGAGATTTTTCCCAACCTCATCAGACACCAGGCGTGCAGTGGTTTCTCCCCACGGACGTGTCAGACGGCCCCGCGCCAGTGGGCTCCACGGAATGACCGCCACCCCCTCCTGATAACACAGTGGCAGCATCTCGCGCTCTTCTTCACGATAAATCAGATTGTAGTGATCCTGCATACTGACAAACTGCGCCCAGCCGTGCTGTTTTTGTAGCTCCAGTGCCTGAGCAAACTGCGAAGCGTGCATGGATGACGCGCCGATATAACGCGCTTTCCCGGCTTTTACCACGTCGTTCAGGGCTTCCAGCGTCTCTTCGATAGGCGTGTTGTAATCCCAGCGATGAATTTGCAGGATATCGACATAATCCATGCCGAGACGTCGCAGGCTGTCGTCGATAGAGCGCAATATTTGCGCACGGGATAATCCTTCCGGTAAATCACCAACGCGATGGAACACTTTGGTCGCAACGACAACGTCTTCACGACGGGCGAAATCCCGCAGTGCGCGACCGACAATCTCTTCGCTGCTGCCATCGGAATAGCTATTGGCGGTATCAAAGAAATTTATGCCGCCTTCCAGCGCGCGTTTGATGATGGGACGGCTGCTCTCTTCCGGCAGTGTCCATGCGTGATTACCGCGATCTGGCTCGCCAAAGGTCATACAGCCGAGGCAAAGTCGGGAAACGCGAAGGTCGGTTTTTCCTAAGGTGTTGTATTGCATGCTGCCACTCCTGCCATGAATAATTTCTTAAGCATAGCAGGAGTGGAGTAGGGATTATGCCAGCCAGGCCTTGATTTTGGCTTCCATACCGGCGGCATCGAGGCCGAGTTCGGCGCGCATTTCTTCCTGCGTTCCTTGCGGAATAAAGAAGTCCGGCAGACCAATGTTCAGCACGGGTACTGGTTTACGATGGGCCATCAGCACTTCGTTCACTCCGCTGCCTGCGCCGCCCATAATGGCGTTTTCTTCTACGGTGACCAGCGCTTCATGGCTGGCGGCCATTTCCAGAATTAACGCTTCATCAAGCGGTTTCACAAAACGCATATCGACCAGCGTAGCGCTCAGCGATTCAGCGACTTTCGCCGCTTCTGGCATCAGCGTACCAAAGTTGAGGATCGCCAGCTTCTCGCCACGACGCTTCACAATGCCTTTGCCAATAGGCAGTTTTTCCAGCGGCGTCAGTTCCACGCCAACCGCGTTGCCGCGCGGGTAGCGCACCGCGGACGGGCCATCGTTATAGTGATAGCCGGTATAGAGCATCTGGCGACATTCGTTTTCATCACTCGGGGTCATAATGACCATTTCCGGTATGCAGCGCAGGTAAGAGAGATCAAAAGCGCCCTGATGGGTTTGACCGTCAGCACCAACAATGCCCGCGCGGTCGATGGCGAACAGGACCGGGAGCTTTTGAATTGCCACGTCATGCAGCACCTGATCATAGGCGCGTTGCAGGAAAGTGGAGTAAATCGCGACAATGGGTTTGTATCCACCAATCGCCAGACCCGCAGCAAAGGTCACTGCGTGTTGCTCGGCAATAGCCACGTCGAAGTAGCGATCCGGGAATTTACGTGAAAACTCGACCATGCCGGAGCCTTCACGCATCGCCGGAGTAATCGCCATCAGCTTGTTATCTTTCGCTGCCGTTTCGCACAACCAGTCGCCAAAGATTTTTGAATAGCTCGGCAAACCGCCGCTACTTTTCGGCAAACAACCGCTGGAGGGATCAAATTTAGGCACGGCGTGGAAAGTGATTGGGTCTTTTTCTGCCGGTTCATAACCCCGACCTTTTTTAGTCATGATATGCAGGAACTGCGGGCCTTTCAGGTCGCGCATGTTCTTAAGCGTGGTGATAAGCCCCAGCACATCGTGACCGTCAACCGGGCCGATGTAGTTAAAGCCCAGCTCTTCAAACAATGTGCCAGGCACTACCATGCCTTTAATATGTTCTTCGGTGCGTTTGAGCAGCTCTTTAATGGGCGGCACGCCAGAGAAAACTTTTTTCCCGCCTTCGCGCAGTGAAGAGTAAAGCTTACCGGAAAGCAGCTGCGCCAGATGGTTGTTGAGCGCGCCAACATTTTCGGAAATCGACATTTCATTGTCGTTGAGAACCACCAGCATATCGGGACGGATATCGCCCGCGTGGTTCATCGCTTCAAACGCCATGCCAGCGGTAATCGCGCCGTCGCCAATCACACAGACGGTGCGGCGATTTTTGCCTTCTTTCTCGGCAGCAACCGCAATACCAATTCCGGCACTGATGGAGGTTGATGAATGCCCGACGCTTAATACGTCATATTCGCTTTCGCCGCGCCACGGGAACGGGTGCAGGCCACCTTTCTGACGGATGGTGCCGATTTTGTCGCGGCGTCCGGTCAAAATTTTATGCGGATAAGCCTGATGCCCCACATCCCAAATCAATTGGTCAAACGGGGTGTTGTAGACATAGTGCAGCGCCACGGTCAGTTCGACCGTGCCCAGCCCGGAGGCGAAGTGCCCGCTGGAACGGCTCACGCTGTCGAGTAAATAGCGGCGCAGTTCGTCGCAGAGTTTCGGTAAACTCTCTTTTGGCAACAGTCGTAACTCCTGGGTGGAGTCGACCAGTGCCAGGGTCGGGTATTTGGCAATATCAAAACTCATCAGGGGCCTATTAATACTTATTGTTTATTTATTACGCTGGATGATGTAGTCCGCTAGCGCTTCCAGTGCCGAGGTATCGAGTGACTGTTCAGCCAGTTGTTTCAGCGACTGACGGGCATCGTCGATTAGATCCCGGGCTTTCTTCCGGGCTTGCTCAAGACCCAGAAGTGCAGGGTAGGTACTTTTACCAAGTTGCTGGTCGGCACCCTGGCGTTTTCCCAACGTTGCAGTATCTCCCACCACATCCAGGATGTCATCCTGAACCTGGAAGGCAAGGCCGATGCTCTCTGCGTACTTGTCGAGTACTGGCAGAGCACGACGCCCTTTATCTCCGGCGCTTAATGCACCAAGGCGAACGGCGGCGCGAATCAATGCGCCGGTTTTATGACGATGAATACGCTCGAGTGCGTCCAGAGGTACGTGTTTGCCTTCCGCATCTAAATCTAATGCCTGACCACCGCACATTCCGGCAATACCGCTGGCGCTTGCCAGTTCTGAAATCATCGAAATTCTGTCGCGGTCCGACACTTCCGGCATATCGGCATCGCTTAAAATCGAGAACGCCAGCGTTTGTAAAGCGTCGCCAGCGAGAATCGCGTTTGCTTCGCCAAACTTCACGTGACAGGTCGGCAAGCCGCGACGCAGATCGTCATCATCCATTGCCGGTAAATCATCATGAATTAATGAGTAAGCGTGGATACACTCTACGGCGGCGGCGGGTGCGTCCAGAGTATTCAGACTTACGCCGAGCATTTGACCGGTGGCATAAACCAGGAAGGGTCGCAGGCGCTTACCACCTAATAATGCGCCATACTGCATGGTTTCTACCACGGGAGTGTTCTGAAAGGGCAGTGGGGCGATAAAACGGCTCAGCGCCTGGTTGGCCTGCTTAACGTAGGCTTCGAGTTGCTGCGGAAAGTCCATTACTCATTGTCCGGTGTAAAAGGGGTTAGAGAGGCGTCTTCGTTGTCAGACAGCAGAATTTGTACGCGCTGTTCGGCTTGTTGTAATTTGGCCTGCCCCTGACGTGCCAGCTGCACGCCGCGTTCGAACTCGTTCAGCGCCTCTTCCAGCGGCAGGTCGCCACTTTCCAGACGGGTTACAATCTGTTCCAGCTCGCTCAGCGCCTTTTCAAAGCTGGCGGGCGCCTCATTTTTCTTCGGCATAATGAATGTCTGACTCTCAATATTTTTCGCCCCGTCATGGTAACGGACTCAGGGCAAATAGCAAATAACGCGCAATGGTAAGGTGATGTGCGCAGCAAAGCGATGTTAGTGGTATACTTCCGCGCCTGGATGCAGCCGCAGGTGTGGGCTGCTGTATTTTTCCCTATACAAGTCGCTTAAGACTTGCCAACGAACCATTGCCGCCATGAAGTTTATCATTAAATTGTTCCCGGAAATCACCATCAAAAGCCAATCTGTGCGCTTGCGCTTTATAAAAATCCTTACCGGGAACATTCGTAACGTTTTAAAGCACTATGATGAGACGCTCGCTGTCGTCCGCCACTGGGATAACATCGAAGTTCGCGCGAAAGATGAAAACCAGCGTCTGGCCATTCGCGACGCCCTGACCCGTATTCCGGGTATCCACCATATTCTCGAAGTTGAAGACGTGCCGTTTACTGACATGCACGATATTTTTGAGAAAGCGTTGGTTCAGTATCGCGATCAGTTGGAAGGCAAAACCTTCTGCGTGCGCGTGAAGCGCCGCGGTAAGCATGATTTTAGCTCGATTGATGTGGAACGTTACGTCGGCGGCGGTTTAAATCAGCATATTGAATCCGCGCGCGTGAAGCTGACCAATCCGGAAGTGACTGTCCATCTGGAAGTGGAAGACGATCGTCTGCTGCTGATCAAAGGTCGCTACGAAGGTATTGGTGGTTTCCCGATCGGCACCCAGGAAGATGTACTGTCGCTCATTTCCGGCGGTTTCGACTCCGGTGTATCCAGCTATATGTTGATGCGTCGCGGCTGCCGCGTGCATTACTGCTTCTTTAACCTCGGCGGCGCGGCGCATGAAATTGGCGTGCGTCAGGTGGCACATTATCTGTGGAACCGCTTTGGCAGCTCCCACCGTGTGCGATTTGTCGCTATTAATTTCGAACCGGTCGTCGGGGAAATTCTCGAGAAAATCGACGACGGTCAGATGGGCGTTATCCTCAAACGTATGATGGTGCGTGCCGCATCTAAAGTGGCTGAACGTTACGGCGTACAGGCGCTGGTCACCGGCGAAGCACTGGGCCAGGTGTCCAGCCAGACGCTGACCAACCTGCGCCTGATTGATAACGTCTCCGATACGCTGATCCTGCGTCCGCTGATCTCTTACGACAAAGAGCACATCATCAACCTGGCTCGCCAGATTGGCACCGAAGACTTTGCCCGCACGATGCCGGAATATTGCGGTGTGATCTCCAAAAGCCCGACGGTGAAAGCGGTTAAATCGAAGATTGAAGCGGAAGAAGAGAAGTTCGACTTCAGCATTCTCGATAAAGTGGTTGAGGAAGCGAATAACGTTGATATCCGCGAAATCGCCCAGCAGACCGAGCAGGAAGTGGTGGAAGTGGAAACCGTCAATGGCTTCGGTCCGAACGACGTGATCCTCGATATCCGTTCTATCGATGAACAGGAAGATAAGCCACTGAAAGTTGAAGGGATTGATGTGGTTTCTCTGCCGTTCTATAAACTGAGCACCAAATTTGGCGATCTCGACCAGAACAGAACCTGGCTACTGTGGTGTGAGCGCGGGGTGATGAGCCGTCTGCAGGCGCTCTATCTGCGCGAGCAGGGCTTTAACAATGTGAAGGTGTATCGCCCATAATTTGTGGTTTTTACGTCGCATCTGGTCAGATGCGACGTTTGCCGCATCCGACACTACTCGTAATAATTATAAATCCCTGCCGCCATCACCAGTTGTGATGCCACTTCATGGGCTTTCTCGCGCCCAACCAGCAGGTCGATAATTTTCAGACCAAAGTCGATAGCTGTACCCGGCCCCTGGCTGGTCAGCAATTTTACCCGTGCATCCCAGACGACGCGCTTGTCCTGCCATTGTTCGGCGGGAATTTTGTCTTTCAGCGTCGGGAAGCCGGTCATATTGCCAATAGGGAAGATATCGTGCGGCACCAGCACGGTGGCTGGCGCGGCGCAAATCGCCGCGACGATACGCCCGGAACGGTGGAACTGTTTAACGGTTTCAACCAGCAGGGTGCTATCGCGAAAACATTCCGCGCCTTTAATGCCACCAGGCAGCACGATCACGTCATATTCGCCATCAGCCACTTCGACCAGCGGCGCATCCGCCAGCAGCTTCACGCCGCGCGAGCAGGTAATCGCCAGGTTACCATCGCTGGCGACGCTGGCAGTGGTGACTTTGATTCCGCCGCGAACCAGCAGATCGATAGTGGTGACGGCTTCAGTCTCTTCACTACCAGGGGCGAGGCAAACCAGTGCCGATGCGCTCATATTCACTCTCCTTTCTTTTTACCATTTCAAACAGGCGGGTGTTTTCCGGTACGGCAATCCCATGCGCGCGGGCGCGGCGTAAGAGAAAACCATTGATATAGTCGATTTCGGTGTGGCGCAGCGCGCGGATATCCTGCAACATCGACGAGATATTTTCCGCTGTTGCATCAATCACCTGCATCACGTAATCACGCAAATCTTCTGCTGAAGTATGATGCCCTTCGCGTTCGATCACTGCCGCGACTTCTTCGCATATCTGCATAATTTCTTGCGGATGATGACGTAATTCACCATTCGGGCAATTCCAGATGGCGGTCAGTGGATTAATCACACAGTTGACTGCCAGCTTGCGCCACAGCTCGGCGCGAATATTGTTATGCCAGGCAACGTCAGGTAACACGGTTTGTAAAATATCCGCCAGATAACTGTAATCGCCATCCTGTTGCCGTGCCGGACCAATATGCGTGATACCGTTTGCCACATGAATAATGACATTGCCGTCGCGGCGGGCGGCATGGGTGGTGGTGCCCATCAGTAACGGCTGCTGAATGTTTTGCAACTCTTCGATGGTACCCATGCCGTTGTGAATTAACAGTATTGGCGTGGTTACAGGCAGTGTGGACGCGAGGCTTTTGACGGCATCGGAAACCTGCCATGCTTTCAGCGTCACCAGTAACAGATCGCTGGTGGCCAGAAAATCGGGATCGTTAGCGGTCAGCGATTCGTTAAATATCGAACCGTCAGTCTCAACCAGATTCACGCTACAATAAGGTTGCGGTACGCGCAGCCAGCCCTGAACTTCGTGACCCTGTTTGCAAAGTGCTGTAAGCCATAATTGCCCTAAGGCACCGCATCCCAATACGGTAATTTTCATTGTTCCTCCTCACCCGCAACCACTCCGGGTGTTCAATAAGGCTATCCCTTAATTGTGCATGCTGTTGCGTCTATGCACAATTAAGGGATACGTCCTGGTGCAGGACTGTTGGTTATTTAACTTTGCAGGTATTATGCTTCGCATCAAAAATGAAGGGAGAGGAAAAGATGCCATCTTTCGATATTGTCTCTGAAGTTGATCTTCAGGAAGCACGTAACGCGGTTGATAACGCGAGCCGCGAAGTGGAGTCCCGTTTTGACTTCCGTAACGTTGAAGCCTCATTTGAGCTGAACGACGCCAGCAAAACCATTAAAGTGTTGAGCGAGTCCGATTTCCAGGTCAATCAGTTGCTGGATATTCTGCGTGCCAAGCTGCTGAAGCGCGGCATTGAAGGCAGTTCGCTGGATGTACCGGAAAATATCGTTCATAGCGGTAAAACCTGGTTTGTGGAAGCGAAACTGAAACAGGGCATTGAAAGCGCGACCCAGAAGAAAATCGTCAAGATGATCAAAGACAGCAAACTGAAAGTGCAGGCGCAAATTCAGGGCGATGAGATCCGCGTGACTGGCAAATCTCGTGATGATTTGCAGGCTGTCATGGCGATGGTGCGCGGTGGCGATCTCGGTCAGCCGTTCCAGTTCAAAAACTTCCGCGATTAATCGCGACAATGTGCGTTTTGTTCATGCCGAATGCGGCATGAACGCCTAATTCGGCCTACAAAGGCTTGTAACTCAGGAACTTTGTAGGCCTGGTAAGCGTAGCGCAGCAGGCAATTCGCCTCGTTTTTTATGCCTGACGAATTGCCTGTTCAACCTCAAAGCGATTCGTCACTTTGCTATCGATTTTCACGTAAGCTGAATGTTCTTCTTCTGCAATCAACACTTCTTTGACGCCTTCAGTTTCCAGCAAACGCACTTTTAACTCCTCGTTTGCGGCAATGTCCGCCGGGATTTCAATGCGCAAGCTGCTGACATACGGTGGTTCTTTCATGGTACTGGCGACTGCCAGCCACAATGCTGCCAGCATTGCGCCAGCGAGAAATACGCCCTGACCGTCAAACATGCCGTCAATCCAGCCGCCCAGCGAACCACCAATCGCCACGCCAAGAAACTGGCTGGTGGAGTAAACGCCCATCGCCGTACCTTTGTAACCAGCAGGAGACTCTTTACTGATAAGCGAAGGCAGAAGGGCTTCCATCAAATTAAACGCCACAAAGAAAAGCTGCACGCCGACCACCAGTTGCCAGAACTGCGTTTGTGCGTTCCACAACACGATTTCCGCAACCACGATCAGCCCGACGCAGAAGACAAAGACTTGTTTCATTTTACGCTTAACTTCAGCGTAGATAATGAAAGGTACGACAGAGCCAAAGGCGATTAACATCGTTGCCAGATAGACCTTCCAGTGTTCAGCCGCCGGGAAACCCGCATCAGCCAGTTGCCCTGGCAGGGCAACAAACGTCGACATCAGCAGCATGTGCAGACACATAATGCCGAAGTTGAGTTTCAGCAGCCGTGGTTCCGCCAGCACTTTACTGAAACTGCCTTTCACCATCCCGGACTCACGATTAAGTACGTGCGTGCTGCTGTTGGGTACAACCCAAATGGTCAACGCAATGCCGATCGTTGCCAGAATAGCGATCATCCAGAACAGCGCGTGCAGCCCAAGTTTGTGAGTAATGATCGGGCCAAGCACCATCGCAATGGCGAAGGTAATGCCAAAGCTCACGCCGATAAACGCCATCGCTTTGGTGCGGTTTTGTTCGCGCGTAAGATCGGAAAGCAGCGCCATAACGGCTGCTGCTATGGCGCCGGAGCCTTGTAGCGCCCGGCCCAGAATAATTCCCCAGATGGAGTCGGAAAGTGCAGCAATAACGCTACCGGCAGCAAATACCGCCAGTCCGCCGACAATTAATGGTTTGCGACCAATACGGTCGGAAAGCAGGCCAAACGGAATCTGAAAAACGGCCTGGGTCAGACCATAAATACCAATGGCAATACCGATTAATGCTTCGCTGGCGCCTTGCAGTGCCATACCGTACGTAGTCAGAACCGGCAGTACCATAAACATGCCCAGCATGCGCAGTGAAAATACGGTCCCTAAACCCCAGGTCGCGCGCCGCTCACCTGGCGTCATTTTATAATCGTTCATTACCACCTCTTAAAAAATTGCCCACATAGTGTAGTGCGGAGCGCATGTTAGGTAAACAGAGTGTTAATGAGTAAATATTACATAAGAGAGTGATTTTTACGTCAGGTATGAGCTTCTCTCATATTCTTGCTATTAATATATCATGCGTTAAATATAACAAATGAAAAGTTCAAATGATTTTATCCTGCAACTAATGACATTATTTTCGGATTTATTGATGGGCGTGTAATTTTTTATCAAAGGATGGTGTTATTTTATCGCAATAAATAGAAGCGTTGGAGGCACTGGTTATGCTGTTTCAGCTTAAATGTTTACTTATTACCTGGGCCGTTATGGCAGCGTATTTATTCATGAGGTGGATGTTTGGTGGTTGAATATATCAAGGAGGAATGTATGTGGTCTGGTAAAGTTATTTTATTATCATTGGGTTTATCTCTGGCTTCTTTTTGTCATGCTTCAACAGATATTGATCAACTGTATGAACGTATTGTCAATAAAGATCAGACGGCGTTAAAAGAACTGCAAAAATTAGCTGATACCAATAACACGCAGGCGCTAGTGCTACTGGGATTTGTTTATGAACACGGAGTGACAGTATCTGTTGACATCCCAAAGGCGATTCAGTGGTATGAGAAAGCCTGTAACCAGGGGGGCGAATACGGTTGTTATAATGCACTTTATTTCTTTCAATATGGTAAAGGCATAACCCTGGATGTGACACGAGCACAGATGTATGCCAGTAAGTCGAAAACTGACGATCTTAATATTCCGCCTGATTTGATGAATAAAATAATCAATCAGGCCTATGAATTGAAATCTGGGGCCGAGACAGACAAAACGAAACGGGCGAGTTTAATTGAATTTGTCAGTCGTTATGTCGGTCAGGCACCCGAGAATGATTTGCTTTTTTGGGGGCGAATTGGTTTCAGTAAACCGGAAATTTTGCGTCTGGCGACTCTATGGGCGCAGGAAGACGACCCCGAAATGGATTATATTGTCGGAAATCTTTATCTCGATGATTTTTCACCTTCTGATGATAGACGTTCTTTAGACACCATAAAGAAAGCACTGCAATGGTTTCGCACTGCGGCAGAAAAAGGTTATCCGATGGCGCAGTATACCATGGGCGATGCCTACGAAAATGGCAGTGCTGGTTTAAAAATTGATGCTGTCGAAGCCAAAAAATGGTACGAATTAGCTGCAAATAAGAATGACGAAAAAGCATTAGTGGCCCTGGGGAATATTTACTATTCTGGGTTGACCGGTGAGGTTGATTATTATAAAGCGAGCGTGCTTTTTGACAAGGCTGAACAGCAAGGGGCAAAAAAAGCCGCATTGTGGTTAAGTTGGATGTATTACAACGGATTAGGTGAAACGCTTGATTGTAATAAGGCATGGGATTATTACGAAAAAGGTGCGGGGAAATATTCAATGAAATTTAATAAGGATGAATATTTAACCCGTTGTAATCAAGATCAGAAAACCCGAGAAACACAGGGTGATATTTTACCTTATCTCACGTTAAAACATTACGGGACCTATGGCTTTAACGCAAATGAAAAACCAAAAATATGCGATATCAGTATTGAAATTAATGCAGATAAAATTAGTGGTATAACTAATTTGCAGTTGACGCTTGAGCTAAAGGGGAGTGAGGGAATGAGTAAAGAATATACCCTTTCTGTCCCTCCTTTTAGTTTGAATACGCTCGGTGTGGATATGTATAATAATTCCAGTCATATAAGAAAAAGCTATATAGACATCCCAATGTATAATCGTAATTTATGCGATTTTCATGATTTGACTTATTCTGTTAAAGCTGCGACGGCGATACTGAATGGAAAACAACGTGATTTATTAAAAGAAGCGCATATTCAGGTACAAGATAAATAAGGGATATTTTATGTTGCCTAAAAGAATATTATTTTCTTTAATGCTGATAGTTTGACCAGGCGTGGTGGCAAGTGAGAAAGCGCATGAATTGTATGACAGCATATACGATGGTAAACCTGCGCCCGATGTTATAAGTACACTGCATAAAATGGCTGAATCGGGGGATGTCGACGCGCAGAGCCTGTTAGGCTGGGAATATTATCAGCCCCGCTATGATACGAAACCCAACGTGCAGGAAGCGATTAAATGGTTCGAGTTAGCCGCCAGGCAAGGTCATGGAGATGCTTTGCTGGCACTGGGAGATATTTACTATTCCGGTACACTTATACGGGTGGATTATGCCAAAGCGTATGCGTTATTTAATCAGGCTACGCAACGCGGTGTGAATTTAGCCTGGTCCAGGTTGGGCATGATGTACGCCAATGGTCAGTATGTCGAGGTAGATTGTAAGAAAGCGAAGGAATATCTTGATAAGGGTGTCCACATTTATGGTGGTCCGGAAGACTTTATGGCCGCCTGTCGAAAAGACATGATTGACAGAAAAACCGTTGACGATACGTTACCTGTGATCACGATTACCCGTTCTGGAATGCGGGATAATTTTTTAGATGAGAGCTTTTCCTGTAAGGACAGCCTCTTTGCCGAAACCAATAAATTAGGCGAAGTGGCCAATCTTCGTGTTACGTACAACATCAAGAGTCCGGCTGGTAAAGAAATTATCCAAACGGTTGGTTTCGAGCCTTTCGGCTTAAACCGGCTGAATATTAACTTTACTGATTACATAATCGGTTCGTTTAGCAGCAATTCATTGCTCCTTCTTTATAGATCCGATTTTGAGTCGAAAATGTGTTCACAGGTGAAGACTCGCATTATTGCCGCAACGGCAACGATAAAGGGTAAAGAAGTGGATCTGCTAAAAGTGGGGGCAATAAAAAACCCGCCAGAGTAAGCGGGTTTTTTGATGACGATAAGATTTACCAAACAGACGCCAGCAGCGTATGCGAGTCCGGCACCATAAAATCAATGGACATCATTACCGAGAGGGCAGTGATGGCGATGATAGAGAAGCCGAACAGCTTGCGCGCCCAGATTCTGTCATCAGCAACTTTATAACCGCGCAGGGCCATACCTAACCACCAGACGCTCACCGCTGCGGCGACCACCAGATATTTATATCCAGCGTAACCGCCAAGAGAGAGCATCAGTGTGGCAACGGCAAAGGCGATGATATACAGCGTGATGTGATTCTTCGCCACCGAAATGCCTTTTACCACTGGCAGTACCGGAATGTTCGCCGCCTGATAATCCTTAAAGCGGAAAATGGCGATGGCATAGGAGTGAGGCATCTGCCACAGGCTGAAGATAGCCAGCAGGATCGCTGCGCCGCTATCGAACTCGCCGGTTACTGCACAGTAGCCGATCACCGGCGGCGCTGCGCCGGAGAGAGAACCAATCAATGTGCCGTAGACCGAGTGGCGTTTCATGTACAGGCTATAAACGCCGACATAAACCACAAAGCCCATCACCCCCAGCCAGCAGGCCAGCGGATTCGCGCCAAACCACAGCAGCATAAAGCCAGCAATACCCAGCAAGGTGGCGTACACCAGCGAGACAGCAGGAGAGATCAGGCCTTTAACCAGCACCCGATTCTTCGTCCTTTCCATCTTTCTGTCGATATCCCTGTCGATGTAGTTGTTAAACACACAACCCGACGCCACAACCAGTGACACCCCAACCAGCGTGTAGATAAACAGGGGATAATCAATGCTGCCCTTTGAGGCCAGCAGGAATCCCCCAATCACCGAGATCAGGTTGCCAAAGATGATGCCTGGTTTCGTTACTTGCAGGTATTGCTTAAACATCATAACCGCCGCTCTTAGTGCATCATCATGTTGTAGTTGAGGTTCCACATAATCCAGATGGAGCCTACAACCAGGATAGCGATGATTAGCACGGTGAAGACAAACGCCGTCATGTTCCAGCCTTCATCTGATTTGGTATTCATGTGCAGGAAGCACACCAGATGCACCAGAACCTGTACCACTGCCATTGCCAGGATTGTTCCCAGAATTACGGCCGGAGAGGCAGAACCTGTCATTACCATCCAGAACGGGATCACCGTCAGGATTACCGACAGGATAAAGCCTGTCATGTAGGTTTTTACGCTGCCATGGGATGCGCCGCTATGTTCGTTAGAATGACTCATTACATCGCCCCCATCAGATAAACAACAGTGAACACACAGATCCAAACCACATCCAGGAAGTGCCAGAACAGGCTCAGGCACATGATGCGGGTACGGTTAGTGCTGGTCAGGCCGCGACGGGCGATTTGCACCATCAGCACCGCCATCCAGATAAGACCGGAAGTGACGTGCAGACCGTGCGTGCCGACCAGCGCAAAGAACGCTGACAGGAAGCCGCTGCGATCCGGACCCATGCCGTTAACAATCAGGTGATGGAATTCATAGATTTCCATCCCGATAAATCCGGCACCAAACAACCAGGTCAACGCCAGCCAGGAGATAACCTGGCTTTTGTTGTTTTTGTACATGGCGATAGCCGCCATGCCGTAGGTGATGGAGCTGAACAACAGCAAGAAAGTTTCAACCAGAACGAACGGCAGTTCGAAAATGTCCTTACCTGTCGGGCCGCCTGCGGTGCCGTTCACCAGAACGGCATAGGTAGCAAACAAGATGGAGAACAGAATGCAGTCGCTCATCAGGTAGATCCAGAATCCGAAGATTTTGGTTCCGCCTGCATCGTGGTGCCCGTGTTCGTGCGCGTGGGCAGTCGCGTGCGTCAAAGTATCAGTTGCCATTTTTCAGCCCTGCCTTAGTAATCTCATCGAAATGCTGGTTTTCCAGTTTTTCGATTTCTGCCACCGGCACGTAGTAATCCACGTCCTCGTCGAAGCTTTTCACGATCCAGGTGATGATCATGCCTGCGAAGCCAACAATCGCCAGCCACCAGATATGCCAGATCATGGCGAAACCGAAGATGGTGGAGAAAGCTGCAATGACGATACCGGCGCCGCTATTTTTCGGCATATGAATTTCTTCATAGTGGTCAGGCTTTTTGTACGCTTCGCCTTTCTCTTTCATTTCCCAGAATGCATCACGCTCGTGAACGTGCGGCACAATGGCAAAGTTATAGAACGGAGGCGGGGAAGAGGTTGCCCACTCCAGCGTACGGCCACCCCACGGGTCGCCAGTCAGGTCACGGTTCTGGTCGCGGTCGCGAATGGAAACGTACATCTGAATAACGAGGCAGAGGATACCCAGCGCAATCAGTACCGCACCGCTGGCTGCAATCATCAGCATGGTGTGGAACTGCGGGTCAATCTGCTGGCTCAAGCGACGAGTCATACCCATGAAGCCCAGCGCATACAGCGGCATAAAGGCAACGAAGAAGCCGATGATCCAGAACCAGAACGCGCGTTTACCCCAGGTTTCGTTCAGTTTGAAACCGAACGCTTTAGGCCACCAGTAGGTCATCCCTGCGAAGCAGCCGAAGACCACGCCGCCGATGATAACGTTATGGAAGTGCGCAATCAGGAACAGGCTGTTATGCAGAACGAAGTCCGCGCCCGGTACTGCCAGCAGCACACCAGTCATACCGCCCACCGAGAAGGTGACGATAAAGCCGATGGTCCACAGCATCGCAGAATGGAACACGATGCGGCCCTGATACATGGTGAACAGCCAGTTGAAGATCTTCACCCCGGTCGGGATGGCGATAATCATGGTGGTGATACCAAAGAAGGCGTTTACGTTCGCGCCCGCACCCATCGTAAAGAAGTGGTGCAGCCAGACGATGAACGACAGCACGGTGATACAGACGGTTGCCCATACCAGCGAGGTATAACCAAACAGGCGTTTACGCGAGAAGGTTGCCGCAATTTCGGAGAACACACCGAAAACAGGCAGGATCAGGATGTAAACTTCCGGGTGGCCCCAGGCCCAAATCAGGTTGATGTACATCATCATGTTGCCACCCATATCGTTGGTAAAGAAATGGGTGCCCAGATAGCGATCCAGGGTCAACAACGCGACGGTAACCGTCAGAATTGGGAAGGAAGCAATAATCAGAATGTTTGCGCACAGTGATGCCCAGGTAAATACCGGCATCTTAAACATGGTCATGCCCGGTGCACGCATCTTCAGAATGGTAACGAAGAAGTTGATACCGGTTAGCGTCGTACCTATACCGGATAGCTGGAGACTCCATATCCAGTAATCGACACCGACTCCCGGACTGTACTCTATTCCCGATAGTGGTGGATAGGCCAGCCAGCCGGTCTGCGCAAATTCGCCCACGCCGAGAGAAACGTTAACCAGAATCACACCAACAACGGTAAACCAGAAGCTTAAGTTGTTGAGGAACGGGAACGCAACGTCACGCGCGCCGATCTGCAGCGGAACCACCAGGTTCATCAGACCGATAACGAAAGGCATCGCCACGAAGAAGATCATAATCACGCCGTGCGCGGTGAAGATCTGATCGTAGTGGTGAGGCGGAAGGAAGCCCGCTTCGCCCGCCGAGGCAAGGGCCTGCTGGCTACGCATCATAATGGCGTCAGCAAAACCACGCAGCAACATCACAATCGCCACGATGATATACATGATACCGAGGCGTTTATGGTCGACGGAGGTCAGCCACTCTTTCCACAGGTAGGTCCACTTACCGAAGTAAGTGATCAGGCCAACGAGCGCCAGACCTCCCAAAATAATGCCAGCGATCGTAACCATGACGATAGGTTCATGGTACGGGACTGCATCAAGTGATAATTTTCCGAACATCTTTATTCTTCCTCAACCCCTTTAATGGGCGGATTCCGCGTGGCTCATGTCCATGCCTTCCATACCTTCGTGTGCGCTGTGCTCACCTTCTGGCTGGGTCATGTCCATGCTCTTACCGTGAGCCATAAACTTATTAATCACATCGGCAAACAAGTCTGGTTTCACGTTGGAGAAATATTCCACCTGGTTGTATTCGCTAGGCGCGGCCAGTTTTTCGAACGCTGCCATGTCAGACATGCTGTTCGGCGACTGTTTCGCTTTTGCGACCCACTGGTCGAATTCGGCGCGATCCGGCGTTGCGATAGCTTTGAACTTCATGCCTGAGAAGCCCGGACCGCTGTAGCTGGCGGAGATACCGTCATAAGTACCGGGTTCGTTGGCGATCAGATGCAGGCGAGTCTGCATACCGGCCATGGCATAAATCTGGCTACCCAGACGCGGAATGAAGAAGGAGTTCATCACGGAGTTGGAGGTCACTTTGAAGTACACCGGAGTGTTCGCCGGGAAAGCGATTTCATTCACGGTAGCAATTCCCTGTTCCGGGTAGATGAAGAACCATTTCCAGTCCATGGAAACCACTTCGATGGTAATGGGCTTCTCGTCATGCGCCAGCGGCTTGCTAGGCTCAAGAGCGTGAGTAGTTTTCCAGGTCAGTACCGCAAGGAAGATGATGATTAAGATAGGTACCGTCCAGACCACAGCTTCCACTTTATTGGAGTGTGACCAGTTCGGGCTGTACTTAGCATCTTTATTGCTCGCACGGTACTTCCAGGCGAAACCAACAGCCATCAAGATTGCGGGAATAACGACAATCAACATCAGGCCAAATGCCGTCAGTATCAGTGAACGTTGCTCCAGACCAATCTGTCCTTTGGGATCTAACAGCGCAGAATTACAACCACTGAGCAATACAGTGCCTGCAAATAATGACAACCATCCCAAACTTTTATTGTATTTCCTGAGTCTCATTTAACGACCTCAATTCCACGGGATCTGGTGGCGTTTAAAGTGTGTGGGCATTTTACGGGAAGGTTACATTACTGTAAACATGATTAAATTCCTGTTACTTGGATTTGGCTGTCAGGTCACATATGTTGCAAAACATATCAAGTTGGTTTTAAGAAGCTGTTGCAAAAGGGCGTTATAACGAAAGGGGCGCGCGGAAGGGGGGTGGCAGGGCAATTGGTATAACCAATCTCAAAATAAAACAATTATTTAACAAATAATTATCATTGAAGTGACAATTCAGGTGAGGGGAAATAAAGTGTCATTAGCTGAATCGTGTAAGAAAAATAGAATCTATAAATGGCGTCAATAAATTTAGAAATCTAAGCCGCACAAAAAAACAAATATTATTAAGCGATGCTGATGTTTATTTAGCCGTAATAATTACGCCGGGTGATTACTACAGCTAAATAATATTCACAGATTACGTCAGATGTGTTTTTCGTAGCGCCAGATAATCCAGCAAACCACCAAGCACGACTCCGCCCAGGGCGATTAAAACGCCGACTTCCAGCAGAGCAGGCAGGAAAGAGAAGTGGGTCAAATCCAGCGCGTCCATCGTCAATAGCAGTAACCACACGGTTAACAGACTGACGCCCGTTGCCAGCGTCGACATGGCAAAGGCATAACCTGCCGGATACCCGGTACGAGGGATAAAGTCGTTATTGACCCATGTGTACTCCAGCGTGCGGCGGCAAACCAGCAGCAAAATAAGTCCAGGTACGGCGGCGGCAACAGAGAATAGATAGAACGTCGGCCAGCCGTGAGCTTCAACAAACCAACCTGCTACTGGTCCTACATAAACCCGTCCTACAGCAGAAAGCGCCGAGAGCAGGGCGAACTGGGTAGCGGAAAATGACTTATTACACAGGGTCATTAATAGCGCCACAAATGCTGATGTTCCCATCCCGCCACACAGATTTTCGAAAAAGACAGCCGCGCCCATGCTGTAGAGATGCTTATCAGTCACGGAAAGTAGCCAGTAACCGGCGTTGGACGCACCTTGTAAAAGGCCGAAAATCATGAGCGCACGGAACAATGACAGGCGCTGCATTAAAATTCCGCCGAACAATGCGCCGACGATAGTCGCCAGTAGACCGAGCGTTTTGTTAACTACACCCACTTCGCCGGCATCAAATCCGACGCCGCGAATCAAAAACGTGGTTGTCAGGCTCATGGCGAAAGCATCGCCCAGTTTGTACAGTACGATTAAAAGCAGAATCAGCCATGCGTTATTGCGGCCAAAGAAATCACGCAATGGTGCTACAACGGCTCGTTCCAGCGTTTTGGGTACAGGAATGGTGTCGGTTGGTTCTGGTGCAAGCAGTGTCGCGATAATACAGGGGATCAGCAGCGCCGCCATCAACCAGTACATGCCTTGCCAGCCCAGCCATTTATCCGCCAGCCATAAAGCCAGGCCGCCGGATACCAGCATCCCCAGGCGATACCCCAGCACGCTGATTGCTGCACCTGCGCCGCGTTCTTCCGCTGGAAGCACATCCGTTTTCCAGGCATCAAAGACGATATCCTGGGAGGCGGAGCAAAAAGCGATCACCACCGCCAGAGCTGCCATCCAGCGTAATTGGGTGCCAGGTTCGAGAAAACCCATCGCCGCAATGGACAGTAACAATAGAGTTTGTGTAGCGAGCAGCCAACCGCGCCGACGTCCGAGGAACGGTGGGGTGTAGCGGTCCATTAGCGGGGACCAGAGAAATTTAAATACATAAGCCTGGCCTACCAGAGAGAAGAAACCGATGGTTTTAAGATCGATATTCTCAACGGTCATCCACGCCTGTAACGTGCCGGATGTCAGGGCTAGCGGTAGCCCGGATGCAAAACCCAGGATCAGCAAAATGGCTGAACGCGGCTGTTGGAAAATACGTAAATATTGACTGGACATGGGCGTCTACAGGCCCGGTTTGCACCGGGCCAGAGGGCAGAAATTAACGCGCGTTCTGCTTGATGAATTCGTGAATGCTGGTGTCCTGAGACATGTCAGCAATGGTGTCGGTCAGCACACTGTTAACCGCATCGGCGATATTTTTGTTGGAAGCCTGAAAAGCGCCTTCAACGTTGTAGCTGGCACGATAGTTTTTGGTCATCTTGTTGCCATTCTGCGCGGTGGCGATGATGGCGATATCTGCTTTAGTGGCGATGTTGTAACGCACGTTACCCTGGGACACGTCAGCATACAGTTGGCTAACGATGATTTGCAGATTAACCGGACCATTTGGGCCGACCATGTAACCACGCGCGGTCATTTGTTTTTCCAGCACTTCTTGCAGCAGGAAACGCAAATCGCGAGAGGCGGTCAGGGTGACAATCTGATTATCGCGGGTCACTTTCGCCAGCGCCTGATCGGTACGTTGATCGGCACCATTAATGCTAACGGTGACGCCCATCAGGCTTGGATCCTGCTGCGGCAGCGTCATCGTTGGGGAAACGTCAATCGTCGTTGGTGGTGTTGCGCATCCTGCAAGCATAAACAGAGCAACTAATGGGAAGAGGATTTTTTTGAACATGTTCTGGCTCTCAGAGACTGGTAAGCGTGTTTGGTAAAAAATTCTCGCCATCATAACATTGCCAACGACGAGGGGAAGTGGGTAAGGCATGTAAATTCATCGTGTTGACGAAATAATCACCGTGAGTAAAAGAATCACTCGTGCGCAGCCTGTGAATTAATCTTTAAATCAGTAAACTTCATACGGTTGACTGAAAAACTGGGACGAAAGCTAAATATTTGTTGCTAAGCTGTAATGGTAACGGTAAAAGCGGCTAGTATTTAAAGGGATGGGTGACATCTCAGCGTTGTCGGAGGAGATATTTCATGATGATACGTGAGCGGATAGAAGAAAAATTAAGGGCGTCGTTCCAACCCGTATTCCTCGAAGTTGTGGATGAAAGCTATCGTCACAATGTCCCAGCCGGCTCTGAAAGCCATTTTAAAGTTGTGCTGGTCAGCGATCGTTTTACGGGTGAACGTTTTCTGAATCGTCATCGAATGATTTACAGTACTTTAGCGGAGGAACTCTCTACTACCGTTCATGCGCTGGCTCTGCATACTTACACTATTAAGGAATGGGAAGGGTTGCAGGATACCATTTTTGCCTCTCCTCCCTGTCGTGGAGCAGGAAGCATCGCGTAAAAACGCATTTGCAACCGTCAGCGCTTTTCCAGTATGTTGCTAAAGATTTTATGAAAAACGGCCTGCGGGCCGTTTTGTTTTGTCTGGATTTTGTGCTTTTTGCCCAGCATTCAGACGAAAATTCCCCGGGGATTGTGAAAAAATACGCGGTAGCGCGCAATAACCGTTCTCGACTCATAAAAGTGATGCCGCTATAATGCCGCGTCCTATTTGAATGCTTTCGGGATGATTCTGGTAACAGGGAATGTGATTGATTATAAGAACATCCCGGTACCGCGAAGCCAACAACCTGTGCTTGCGGGGTAAGAGTTGACCGAGCACTGTGATTTTTTGAGGTAACAAGATGCAAGTTTCAGTTGAAACCACTCAAGGCCTTGGCCGCCGTGTAACGATTACTATCGCTGCTGACAGCATCGAAACCGCTGTTAAAAGCGAGCTGGTCAACGTTGCGAAAAAAGTACGTATTGACGGCTTCCGTAAAGGCAAAGTGCCAATGAATATCGTTGCTCAGCGTTATGGCGCGTCTGTACGCCAGGACGTTCTGGGCGACCTGATGAGCCGTAACTTCATTGACGCCATCATTAAAGAAAAAATCAATCCGGCTGGCGCACCGACCTATGTTCCGGGCGAATACAAGCTGGGTGAAGACTTCACCTACTCTGTAGAGTTTGAAGTGTATCCGGAAGTTGAACTGCAGGGTCTGGAAGCGATCGAAGTTGAAAAACCGATCGTGGAAGTGACCGACGCTGACGTTGACGGCATGCTGGATACTCTGCGTAAACAGCAGGCGACCTGGAAAGAAAAAGACGGCGCTGTTGAAGCAGAAGACCGCGTAACCATCGACTTCACCGGTTCAGTTGACGGCGAAGAGTTCGAAGGCGGTAAAGCGTCTGATTTCGTACTGGCGATGGGTCAGGGTCGCATGATCCCGGGCTTTGAAGACGGTATCAAAGGCCACAAAGCGGGCGAAGAGTTCACCATCGACGTGACCTTCCCGGAAGAATACCACGCAGAAAACCTGAAGGGTAAAGCAGCGAAATTCGCTATCAACCTGAAGAAAGTTGAAGAGCGTGAACTGCCGGAACTGACTGCTGAATTCATCAAACGTTTCGGCGTTGAAGATGGTTCCGTAGAAGGTCTGCGCGCTGAAGTGCGTAAAAACATGGAGCGCGAGCTGAAGAGCGCCATCCGTAACCGCGTTAAGTCTCAGGCGATCGAAGGTCTGGTAAAAGCTAACGACATCGACGTACCGGCTGCGCTGATCGACAGCGAAATCGACGTTCTGCGTCGTCAGGCTGCACAGCGTTTCGGTGGCAACGAGAAACAAGCGCTGGAACTGCCGCGCGAACTGTTCGAAGAGCAGGCTAAACGCCGCGTAGTTGTTGGCCTGCTGCTGGGCGAAGTTATCCGCACCAACGAGCTGAAAGCTGACGAAGAGCGCGTGAAAGGCTTGATCGAAGAAATGGCTTCTGCGTACGAAGATCCGAAAGAAGTTATCGAGTTCTACAGCAAAAACAAAGAACTGATGGACAACATGCGCAATGTTGCTCTGGAAGAACAGGCTGTAGAAGCTGTACTGGCGAAAGCGAAAGTGACTGAAAAAGAAACCACTTTCAACGAGCTGATGAACCAGCAGGCGTAATTTACGCAGCATAACGCGCTAAATTCGCACAAAGGCCCGTCACCGCCAGGTGGTGGGCTTTTTTTTGTCATGAATTTTGCATGGAACCGTGCGAAAACGCTCTTTCGGTGTTAGCGTAACAACAAAAGATTGTTATGCTTGAAATATGGTGATGCCGTACCCATAACACAGGGACTAGCTGATAATCCGTCCATAAGGTTACAATCGGTACAGCAGGTTTTTTCAATTTTATCCAGGAGACGGAAATGTCATACAGCGGCGAACGAGATAACTTTGCACCCCATATGGCGCTGGTGCCGATGGTCATTGAACAGACCTCACGCGGTGAGCGCTCTTTTGATATCTATTCTCGTCTACTTAAGGAACGCGTCATTTTTCTGACTGGCCAGGTTGAAGACCACATGGCTAACCTGATTGTGGCGCAGATGCTGTTCCTGGAAGCGGAAAACCCAGAAAAAGATATCTATCTGTACATTAACTCCCCAGGCGGAGTGATCACTGCCGGGATGTCTATCTATGACACCATGCAGTTTATCAAGCCTGATGTCAGCACCATCTGTATGGGCCAGGCGGCCTCGATGGGCGCATTCCTGCTGACCGCAGGGGCAAAAGGTAAACGTTTCTGCCTGCCGAACTCGCGCGTGATGATTCACCAGCCGCTGGGCGGCTATCAGGGCCAGGCGACCGATATCGAAATTCATGCCCGTGAGATTCTGAAAGTTAAAGGGCGCATGAATGAACTTATGGCGCTCCATACGGGTCAATCATTAGAACAGATTGAACGAGATACCGAGCGCGATCGCTTCCTTTCCGCCCCTGAAGCGGTGGAATACGGTCTGGTCGATTCGATTCTGACCCATCGTAATTGATGCCAGAGGCGCAACTGTGCCGCTATACTTATCCAGGGCGGCACAACGCTATAAGCGACTTGCGCCTGAGAATGGCATTTGCGTCGTCGTGTGCGGCACAAAGAACAAAGAAGAGGTTTTGACCCATGACAGATAAACGCAAAGATGGCTCAGGCAAACTGTTGTACTGCTCTTTTTGCGGCAAAAGCCAGCATGAAGTGCGCAAGCTGATTGCCGGACCATCCGTGTATATCTGCGACGAATGTGTTGATTTATGTAACGACATCATTCGCGAAGAGATTAAAGAAGTTGCACCGCATCGTGAACGCAGTGCGCTACCGACGCCGCATGAAATTCGCAACCATCTGGACGATTACGTAATCGGTCAGGAACAGGCGAAAAAAGTGCTGGCGGTCGCGGTATACAACCACTACAAACGTCTGCGCAATGGCGATACCAGCAATGGCGTCGAGTTGGGCAAAAGTAACATTCTACTGATCGGTCCGACCGGTTCCGGTAAAACGCTGCTGGCTGAAACGCTGGCACGCCTGCTGGATGTTCCGTTCACTATGGCCGATGCGACTACACTGACCGAAGCCGGTTATGTGGGCGAAGACGTTGAAAACATCATTCAGAAGCTGTTGCAGAAGTGCGACTACGACGTACAGAAAGCGCAGCGCGGTATTGTCTACATCGATGAAATTGACAAGATTTCACGTAAGTCTGACAACCCGTCTATTACCCGTGACGTTTCCGGTGAAGGCGTACAGCAGGCACTGTTGAAACTGATCGAAGGTACAGTTGCAGCTGTTCCACCGCAGGGCGGGCGTAAGCATCCGCAGCAGGAGTTCTTGCAGGTAGATACCTCTAAGATCCTGTTTATCTGTGGTGGTGCGTTTGCTGGTCTGGATAAAGTTATTTCCCATCGTGTAGAAACCGGCTCCGGCATTGGTTTTGGCGCGACGGTAAAAGCGAAGTCCGACAAAGCAAGTGAAGGCGAACTGCTGGCACAGGTAGAACCGGAAGATCTGATCAAATTTGGTCTGATCCCTGAGTTCATCGGTCGTCTGCCAGTTGTAGCAACGCTGAATGAACTGAGCGAAGAAGCCCTGATTCAGATCCTTAAAGAGCCGAAAAATGCCCTGACCAAGCAATATCAGGCGTTGTTTAATCTTGAGGGCGTTGATCTGGAGTTCCGTGACGAGGCGCTGGATGCTATCGCTAAGAAAGCGATGGCGCGTAAAACCGGTGCACGTGGTCTGCGCTCCATCGTAGAAGCCGCACTGCTCGATACCATGTACGATCTGCCGTCCATGGAAGATGTCGAAAAAGTGGTTATCGACGAATCGGTAATTGATGGCCAGAGCAAACCGCTGCTGATTTATGGTAAGCCGGAAGCGCAACAGGCATCTGGTGAATAATTAACCATTCGCATACAGTCAGTTAACCAAAAAGGGGGGATTTTATCTCCCCTTTCATTTTTCCTCTATTCTCGACGTTGAATGTGGGGGAAACATCCCCATATACTGACGTACATGTTAATAGATGGCGTGAAGCACAGTCGTGTCATCTGATTACCTGGCGGAAATTAAACTAAGAGAGAGCTCTATGAATCCTGAGCGTTCTGAACGCATTGAAATCCCCGTATTGCCGCTGCGCGATGTGGTGGTTTATCCGCACATGGTCATCCCCTTATTTGTCGGGCGGGAAAAATCTATCCGTTGTCTGGAAGCGGCGATGGACCATGATAAAAAAATTATGCTGGTCGCGCAGAAAGAAGCTTCAACGGATGAGCCGGGTGTAAACGATCTTTTCACCGTCGGGACCGTGGCCTCTATATTGCAGATGCTGAAGCTGCCTGACGGCACCGTCAAAGTGCTGGTCGAGGGGTTACAGCGCGCGCGTATTTCTGCGCTCTCTGACAATGGCGAACACTTTTCTGCGAAGGCGGAGTATCTGGAATCGCCGACCATTGAGGAGCGGGAACAGGAAGTGCTGGTGCGTACTGCAATCAGCCAGTTCGAAGGCTACATCAAGCTGAATAAGAAAATCCCACCAGAAGTGCTGACGTCGCTTAACAGCATCGACGATCCTGCGCGTCTGGCAGATACCATTGCCGCGCATATGCCGCTGAAACTGGCTGACAAACAGTCTGTTCTTGAGATGTCCGACGTTAACGAGCGTCTGGAATATCTGATGGCGATGATGGAATCGGAAATCGATCTGCTGCAGGTTGAGAAACGTATTCGTAACCGCGTGAAAAAGCAGATGGAGAAATCCCAGCGTGAGTACTATCTGAACGAGCAGATGAAAGCCATTCAGAAAGAACTCGGCGAAATGGACGACGCGCCGGACGAAAACGAAGCCCTGAAGCGCAAAATCGACGCGGCGAAAATGCCGAAAGAGGCAAAAGAAAAAGCGGAAGCAGAACTGCAGAAGCTGAAAATGATGTCTCCGATGTCGGCAGAAGCAACCGTGGTGCGTGGTTATATCGACTGGATGGTACAGGTGCCGTGGAATGCGCGTAGCAAGGTCAAAAAAGACCTGCGTCAGGCGCAAGAAATCCTCGATACCGATCATTATGGTCTGGAGCGCGTGAAAGATCGTATCCTTGAGTACCTCGCGGTTCAAAGCCGTGTAAACAAAATCAAGGGGCCGATCCTCTGCCTGGTAGGGCCGCCGGGGGTAGGTAAAACGTCCCTGGGGCAGTCCATCGCCAAGGCCACAGGACGTAAATATGTCCGTATGGCACTGGGCGGCGTGCGTGATGAAGCGGAAATCCGTGGTCACCGCCGTACTTACATCGGTTCTATGCCGGGTAAATTGATCCAGAAAATGGCGAAAGTGGGCGTGAAAAACCCGCTGTTCCTGCTCGATGAGATCGACAAAATGTCTTCTGACATGCGTGGCGATCCGGCTTCTGCACTGCTTGAAGTGTTGGATCCAGAGCAGAACGTGGCGTTCAGCGACCATTACCTGGAAGTGGATTACGACCTGAGTGACGTGATGTTTGTCGCGACGTCGAACTCCATGAACATTCCGGCACCGCTGCTGGATCGTATGGAAGTGATTCGCCTCTCCGGTTATACCGAAGATGAAAAACTGAACATCGCCAAACGTCACTTGCTGCCGAAGCAGATTGAACGTAATGCGCTGAAAAAAGGTGAGCTTACCGTCGACGATAGCGCCATTATCGGCATTATTCGTTACTACACCCGTGAGGCAGGCGTGCGTGGTCTGGAGCGTGAAATCTCCAAACTGTGCCGTAAAGCGGTTAAGCAGTTACTTCTCGATAAGTCATTAAAACATATCGAAATTAACGGCGATAACCTGCATGACTACCTCGGCGTACAACGTTTCGACTATGGTCGCGCGGATAACGAAAACCGCGTCGGTCAGGTAACGGGTCTGGCGTGGACAGAAGTCGGCGGCGACTTGCTGACCATCGAAACTGCATGTGTACCAGGCAAAGGTAAACTCACTTATACCGGTTCGCTGGGCGAAGTGATGCAAGAGTCCATTCAGGCGGCGTTAACGGTGGTTCGTGCGCGTGCGGAAAAACTGGGGATCAATCCAGATTTTTACGAAAAACGCGACATCCACGTGCACGTACCGGAAGGTGCGACGCCGAAAGATGGTCCGAGCGCTGGTATTGCCATGTGCACTGCGCTGGTTTCTTGCCTGACCGGTAACCCGGTTCGCGCCGATGTGGCGATGACGGGCGAGATAACCTTGCGTGGCCAAGTGTTACCAATCGGCGGTTTGAAAGAAAAACTGCTGGCGGCGCATCGTGGTGGAATTAAAACTGTGTTAATTCCGTACGAAAATAAACGCGATCTGGAAGAGATTCCAGACAATGTTATTGCCGATCTGGACATTCATCCGGTGAAACGTATTGAGGAAGTTCTGACTCTCGCGTTGCAAAATGAGTCGTCTGGCATGCAGGTTGTAACCGCAAAATAGTGACCTCGCGCAAAATGCACTAATAAAAAAAGGGCTGGCAGGTAAATTCGGACTTGCCAGTCTTTTTTTGTCTCGTTAAGTTAGAGGGCGGATTAGGCTTGCCCTTATTAAGGGGTGTTGTAAGGGGATGGCTGGCCTGATATAACTGCTGCGCGTTCGCACCTTGAAGGATTCAAGTGCGAGATAAATTATAAAGAGGAAGAGAAGAGTGAATAAATCTCAATTGATTGACAAGATTGCTGCAGGGGCTGATATCTCTAAAGCTGCGGCTGGCCGTGCGTTAGATGCTATTATTGCTTCCGTAACTGAATCCCTGAAAGAAGGGGATGATGTAGCACTGGTAGGTTTTGGTACTTTTGCCGTTAAAGAGCGTGCTGCCCGTACTGGTCGCAACCCGCAGACCGGTAAAGAGATCACCATCGCTGCAGCTAAAGTACCGAGCTTCCGTGCAGGTAAAGCACTGAAAGACGCGGTAAACTAAGTGTTGTCCCCATTGGGGATGTGACGAAGTTCAAGGGCGCATCTACTGATGTGCCTTTTTTATTTGTATTCCGTGACTTTCTGCGCATTGTGGGCTGACAATTGCCCCCGTTTCTTGTCACAATAGGCCTTTGCGCGCAGCGATAAGTTGCGTGAGGTATACAGTCATCTACAGCGGAGTGTTGTTACACCATGATGGACAGCTTACGCACGGCTGCAAACAGTCTCGTGCTCAAGATTATTTTCGGTATCATTATCGTGTCGTTCATATTGACCGGCGTGAGTGGTTACCTGATTGGCGGAGGCAATAACTACGCCGCAAAAGTGAATGACCAGGAAATCAGCCGTGGGCAGTTCGAGAACGCCTTCAACAGCGAGCGTAATCGCATGCAGCAACAGCTGGGCGATCAATACTCCGAGTTGGCGGCGAACGAAGGCTATATGAAAACCCTGCGTCAACAGGTGCTGAATCGTCTTATCGACGAGGCTCTACTGGATCAGTACGCTCGCGAACTGAAACTGGGTATCAGCGATGAGCAGGTCAAGCAGGCGATTTTCGCGACCCCGGCTTTCCAGGTTGACGGCAAGTTCGATAACAGCCGCTACAACGATATCCTCAACCGAATGGGAATGAGTGCCGATCAGTACGCGCAGGCGCTGCGTAACCAGCTCACCACCCAACAGCTGATTAATGGCGTTGCCGGCACCGACTTTATGCTGAAAGGTGAAACTGACGAACTGGCCGCGCTGGTCGCTCAACAACGTGTAGTGCGTGAAGCGACTATCGACGTTAATGCGCTGGCGGCTAAGCAAGCTGTGACCGAAGCAGAAATCGCCAGCTACTACGAGCAAAACAAAAACAATTTCATGACTCCGGAACAGTTCCGCGTGAGCTACATCAAGCTGGATGCCGCCACGATGCAGCAATCGGTTAGCGATGCGGATATCCAGAGCTACTACGATCAGCATCAGGATCAATTCACCCAGCCACAGCGCACGCGCTACAGCATCATCCAGACCAAAACTGAAGATGAAGCGAAAGCCGTACTTGATGCGCTGAACAAAGGCGGTGATTTTGCCGCGTTAGCAAAAGAAAAATCTGCCGATATTATCTCTGCCCGTAACGGCGGTGATATGGGTTGGTTAGAAGACGCCACCACTCCGGACGAGCTGAAAAATGCCGGTCTGAAAGAAAAAGGTCAGCTTTCTGGCGTGATCAAATCTTCGGTAGGTTTCCTGATCGTCCGTCTGGATGACATTCAGCCAGCAAAAGTGAAGTCGTTAGACGAAGTGCGTGACGACATCGCAGCGAAAGTGAAACACGAAAAAGCGCTGGATGCATACTACGCGCTGCAACAGAAAATAAGCGATGCAGCAAGCAACGACACTGAATCTCTGGCAGGTGCAGAGCAGGCAGCGGGCGTTAAAGCTACTCAGACTGGCTGGTTCAGCAAAGATAAGCTGCCGGAAGAGTTAAACTTCAAACCGGTGGCGGACGCTATCTTTAACGGCGGTCTGATTGGTGAAAACGGCGCACCGGGCATCAACTCTGACATCATCACCGTAGACGGCGATCGTGCATTCGTTCTGCGTATCAGTGAGCATAAACCGGAAGCGGTTAAACCGCTGGCAGATGTTCAGGAACAGGTTAAAGCAATGGTTCAGCACAACAAAGCTGAACAGCAAGCGAAAATCGATGCTGAAAAACTGCTGGTTGATCTGAAAGCGGGCAAAGGTGTGGAAGCTATGCAGGCTGCCGGTGTGAAATTTGGTGAGCCGAAAACCTTAAGCCGTTCTGGTCGTGACCCGATTAGCCTGGCGGCATTTGCACTGCCTCTGCCAGCGAAAGACAAACCGAGCTACGGTATGGCGACCGATATGCAGGGCAATGTCGTTCTGCTGGCGCTGGACGAAGTGAAACAAGGTTCAATGCCGGAAGAGCAGAAAGAAGCGATGGTGCAGGGTATTACCCAAAACAACGCACAAATCGTCTTTGAAGCTCTGATGAGTAACCTGCGTAAAGAGGCGAAAATCAAAATTGGCGATGCGCTGGAACAGCAATAATCCTGAAGCCGCCTCGCAAAAAAATGCTTTGCAGCTGTAACAAGAAAAGGTCGCTTTCGCGGCCTTTTCCATTTCTGAACATTGCCATTTGTTTACTGTTTTCACTGCCGTTAAGGTGATTCCACTGTTAACAAACAAGGAGAAAACAGTATGAAACACGGAATCAAAGCACTGCTCATTACCCTGTCCCTGGCCTGTGCCGGAATGTCTCACTGTGCGCTGGCGGCAGCTCCTGCGGCGAAACCTGCGGCGGTCGAAACCAAAGCGGAAGCCCCTGCGGCACAAAGCAAAGCGGCAGTACCGGCGAAAGCCAGTGATGAGGAAGGCACCAGAGTCAGCATTAATAATGCCAGCGCGGAAGAGCTAGCCCGCGCGATGAATGGCGTTGGCCTGAAGAAAGCGCAGGCGATTGTCAGTTATCGCGAAGAGTATGGCCCATTTAAAACGGTGGAGGATCTGAAGCAGGTGCCGGGGATGGGTAATTCGCTGGTGGAGCGTAATCTGGCGATATTAACCCTGTAATTAATTTGCATAGTGGCAATTTTTTGCCAGACTGAAGAGGTCATACCAGTTATGGCCTCTGTACTTATAACAACAACGTAAGGTTATTGCGCTATGCAAACACAAATCAAAGTTCGTGGATATCATCTCGACGTTTACCAGCACGTAAACAACGCCCGCTACCTTGAATTTCTCGAAGAAGCCCGCTGGGATGGACTGGAAAACAGCGACAGTTTTCAATGGATGACCGCCCATAACATCGCTTTCGTGGTGGTGAATATCAATATCAACTATCGCCGCCCGGCGGTATTAAGTGACTTGTTAACCATTACGAGCCAGTTACAGCAATTAAACGGTAAAAGCGGCATCTTAAGCCAGGTCATCACTCTGGAGCCGGAAGGGCAGGTGGTCGCGGATGCGCTTATCACGTTTGTCTGTATCGATCTTAAAACGCAGAAGGCTTTAGCTCTGGAAGGGGAGCTGCGCGAAAAGCTGGAGCAGATGGTTAAGTAAACATTTTGTTGTGCCGGATGCTCAAGCCGCATCCGGCAACACCCGGAATAATTACTTCAACCCTGTTTTCTGCTTCATCGCCGCCATCACAGCTGGTTTATCGGCCAGATAATGATTCAACCCATTACTACGCAGATTACATGCAGCACAATGACCGCAACCATCGCCTTTGATGCCGTTATAGCAGGTCAGTGTTTCGTTACGCACTAAATCCAGCTTGCCGTAATAATCCGCCAGCGCCCAGGTTTCCGCTTTATCAATCCACATCAGCGGCGTTTCAAAACGAATATCTTTCGCCATGCCCAAACTGACGGCATGGTTTAGTGCTTTCACAAATTCATCGCGGCAATCTGGGTAGCCGGAGAAATCTGTTTCGCAGACGCCGGTGATCACCGCTTCGGCTTTCACCTGATATGCGTAAATCGCCGCGAGCGTCAGGAACAAAATATTACGCCCTGGAACAAACGTATTCGGGATGCCATCGGCTTCAGGTTCATAATCTGGCACTGGAATGCTGTCACGCGTTAGACTGCTGACTGCCAGCTCGTTAAGCAGGGTGACATCCAGCACCTTATGCGCGCGTGCGCCCAGTTTCAGCGCCAGATCGCGCGCGACGTCGATCTCTGCGCGATGGCGCTGACCGTAATCAAACGTCACGCAATGGACTTCATCATATTGTTGTAATGCCTGTACCAGACAGGTGGTGGAATCCTGGCCTCCACTGAATACAACGACAGCACGTTTCATAAATCATCCTGCTAAATCGATAAAACGTTATGGTAACGCCTGCGGTTAACCCGGGCCAGCTCTTCATTGCGACGGTGCGGGTAGCCAGGCCTCGGTAAATTCAAACCAGCCGCGCGGTGTCAGTCGCACACCGTTCACGCCTGGCGGCGCACTAATGCGATAGTGATAGTTGAATAGCGGCGTCAGCGTCGCATCTGCCATTAACTGGCTAAACACTGTTTTCAGGGCATTAAATCGGCTTTCTTCGTCAGGCATTATTTGCACGGCATCCAGTGTCGATTGTAGATGTGCGTATGTACTGGCAGTAAAAACATGTGGCCACAGCGGATCGCAGCGCAGCCACTGTTCAAGGGTATATTCCGGCGCTTCGCCAATTAATCTGTCGCCCATCATGAGGTCTGCTTGCGCCAGTGGCGTGGCTCCATCCCAGTTTTTCGCGTTATGAAAAATAATCTTTAGCTCGCAACCTTCTGCTGCCAGCGTCGTTCGTAACTGTTCTGCCATCACATGAAGTTCCACCGGCAGGTGATAAACCAGCGTCAGCGTTTCAGGTAGTTTGACCTCATCCGGTACTTGCCATTGCGGAATAGTCCAGCCAGGCAGCAATGCATGACTGGCGGTGATCAGATTTTCTCCGACTTCTAACGTTTGTAGTAAACCGGATTGATGAATAATGGTGATCACTTTTCGTGCCTGCCAGAGAGTCAGTCGGGGGCTTTTGCGCAACGTTAAATAGCAAAAACCTAAACTGATGCCGCTACTGACCTGACTGACCCGTGGCAATTCCTCTGGTTTGCCGATGGTGATTTGGACGGGATGCCGACAACTCGTACCCAAATCTTTTTCAAAAAGCGGCGGGGTTATCCAGTACTCAACCGCTTTTAGTAGCGGATGACGTAAATGGTAATAATCATGGCTTTCGAGGCGCACCAGCTCCGGTGTGAATTGTGTTAAGCGGAAAGGTCCGGTTCCTACCAGTGGGAATTGCGGATGCGCCAGATGGCAGCAATAGCTCGCCAGCCGGTGCGCAAGCCAGTAATCGGGGCGATGTAAAAAGAAGGTCAGACACTGCGGATGGGGGACTTCAATACGCTGCACGCTAATAAATAACTGCCTCAGGGCAGGCAACTGTAGCAGCATCAGCAAGCGTTGATGTAGCTGTGTTGCTTTTACTGCATCACCGTTATGCCAGTGTAAGGTTGAGCGAAGATAAAAATCCCAGCGTAACCCGTCAGCAGACGTTTCCCAGTGATGCGCTAAATCGCCAATTGGGCGTTGGGAGTTATTGTCGAAACGGCTCAGGCCGGAAAAAATTTGCCCGGCGAGATGCTGTTCGGCTCGTCCGGCTAAAAAACCCGGTTGCAGTGGTTCGAGCGGGCGATAATAAGGAATACGCAATGTCGGGGTATCGTTTTGCCATTGCCCGCCCATAAACGGTTGTAACATGGTACGCAGTTCGCCAGGCGCCAGCTGCGCGAGTTCCAGCACATCCTGTTGTTTTCCACTTTCCAGCGCCTGTTCCATCATCGTATTGCGCAAGGATTCCGGCGTCACCAGAAAGCGCAGTTGCCCGCGTTTTCCGCGCCCGGATTGCGCCTGCCACTCCAGCCATCCCGCCTCCTGCGCCTGACGTAACAATGTGCGTACATGGCGTTCGCTGCAAAAGCAACGTTCTGCCAGTTCGCTGACGGTAACGGATTGTGGTGCTCCGGCGGAAGGTTGCCACAAACGTTGATACTGGTTAAGACGATTAAGCAGTCGCATATAAACCCGGAACAATATTTTTTATCTATTCACTATTACTTCCGTATATATCAAGTGATACTCAATCACCATTAACCGTGTCACAGAGTGGAGAAAGAAATGGCTCGTCTGGCAGCATTTGATATGGACGGCACTTTATTGATGCCTGACCATCATTTAGGTGAGAAAACTCTCTCTACTCTGGCGCGCCTGCGTGAACGCGATATTACCCTTACATTTGCTACGGGGCGTCATGCGTTGGAGATGCAGCATATTCTCGGGGCGCTATCGCTGGATGCGTATTTAATTACCGGCAACGGCACGCGTGTGCACTCTCTGGAAGGCGAACTTTTACATCGTGATGATTTACCTGCGGATGTGGCGGAGCTGGTGCTGTATCAGCAATGGGATACCCGAGCCAGCATGCATATCTTCAATGACGATGGTTGGTTTACCGGGAAAGAGATCCCTGCGCTGTTGCAGGCATTTGTCTATAGCGGTTTTCGTTATCAGATAATCGATGTCAAAAAAATGCCACTCGGCAGCGTCACCAAGATCTGTTTCTGTGGCGATCACGACGATCTTGCACGCTTGCAGATCCAACTACACGAAGCTTTAGGTAAGCATGCACATTTGTGTTTTTCCGCGACTGATTGCCTGGAAGTGCTGCCGGTGGGCTGCAATAAAGGCGCTGCGTTGACGGTGCTGACCCAACATTTAGGTTTTTCGCTGCGTGACTGTATGGCCTTTGGTGACGCGATGAATGATCGCGAAATGTTAGGCAGCGTCGGTAAGGGCTTCATTATGGGTAATGCGATGCCGCAATTGCGCGCGGAACTCCCTCATTTACCGGTGATTGGACACTGCCGTAATCAGGCTGTCTCTCACTTTTTGACGCACTGGCTGGATAATCCACATCTACCTTATTCCCCCGAATAACGAGATCCCTTCCAGCACCGGGCAACTGCCCGGTTTTTTTTTGCCCCGAATTTGTCATTTTGTGCATTCTCTGTGAAATCGCACGGAATAAATTGTCGCTATTTGGCCTTTAAAATAGAATAAAAAGAGAAAATAATTCTCTGTGGATTGGCTATGTTAGATAAAATTGACCGTAAGCTGCTGGCCTTATTACAGCAGGATTGCACCCTTTCTTTGCAGGCACTGGCAGAAGCCGTTAATCTGACAACTACGCCTTGCTGGAAGCGTCTGAAACGGTTGGAAGATGACGGTATTCTTATCGGCAAAGTCGCGTTGCTGGATCCGGAAAAAATTGGCCTGGGTCTGACGGCTTTTGTGCTGATTAAAACGCAGCATCACAGCAGTGAATGGTATTGTCGCTTTGTTACGGTCGTCACGGAAATGCCGGAAGTTCTCGGTTTCTGGCGCATGGCCGGTGAATACGATTATCTGATGCGGGTCCAGGTTGCTGATATGAAGCGCTACGATGAGTTTTATAAGCGTCTGGTTAACAGTGTGCCAGGGCTTTCGGACGTCACTTCCAGCTTCGCGATGGAACAGATTAAGTACACTACCTCGTTACCTATCGAATAATTCTCCAGGATCAGGTCAGGACATAACGCGTGCGATTATTTGCTCAACTAAGCTGGTATTTCCGCCGGGAATGGCGCCGCTATCTCGGGGCTGTCGCCTTGCTTGTCATTATTGCGATTCTGCAACTGATCCCGCCAAAAGTCGTTGGTATTGTTGTCGATGGCGTGACAGAAAAACACTTTACTACCGGGCAGATCCTGATGTGGATCGCCACCATGGTGTTGATTGCAGTCGTGGTTTATCTCCTGCGCTACGTCTGGCGCGTGCTACTGTTCGGCGCGTCTTATCAACTGGCTGTTGAACTGCGTGAAGACTATTACCGCCAGCTAAGCCGCCAGCATCCAGAGTTTTATCTACGTCATCGCACGGGCGACCTTATGGCCCGTGCGACAAATGACGTCGATCGTGTGGTATTTGCCGCCGGTGAAGGGGTGCTAACGCTGGTGGATTCGCTGGTGATGGGTTGCGCAGTGCTGATAATGATGTCAACGCAGATTAGCTGGCAGTTAACTTTAATAGCGCTGTTGCCGATGCCAGTGATGGCAATCATGATTAAACGTAATGGCGATGCGTTGCATGAACGCTTTAAGCTGGCACAAGCCGCCTTTTCCAGCCTTAACGATCGTACCCAGGAGAGTCTGACCAGTATTCGCATGATTAAATCCTTTGGTCTGGAGGATCGCCAGTCTGCACTGTTCGCCGCAGATGCCGAAGATACCGGTAAGAAAAACATGCGAGTAGCGCGCATTGATGCTCGTTTCGATCCGACCATTTATATCGCGATTGGCATGGCGAATTTATTGGCGATTGGCGGTGGTAGTTGGATGGTCGTGCAGGGCAGCTTAACGTTGGGCCAGCTCACCAGTTTTATGATGTACCTTGGTTTGATGATTTGGCCGATGCTGGCGCTGGCGTGGATGTTTAACATTGTGGAGCGCGGCAGCGCGGCGTATAGCCGAATTCGTACCATGCTGGCCGAAGCGCCAGTCGTTATCGATGGTAAAGATAAAGTGCCAGAAGGTCGTGGTGAACTGGAGGTGAATATTCGCCAGTTTACCTATCCTCAAACACATCACCCTGCGCTCGAGAACATCAGTTTTGCGCTGAAACCGGGTCAGATGCTGGGAATTTGTGGGCCGACTGGCTCCGGCAAAAGTACTGTGCTGTCATTAATTCAACGTCATTTTGATGTCACCGAGGGTGATATCCGTTTTCATGATATTCCTTTGACGCAGTTGCAACTCGACAGCTGGCGTAGCCGCCTGGCGGTAGTTAGCCAGACACCGTTCCTTTTTTCTGACACGGTTGCTAATAACATCGCGCTGGGTTGCCCGAATGCCACCCAGCAAGAGATTGAACACGTAGCGCGGTTAGCCAGCGTGCATGACGATATTTTGCGTCTGCCGCAAGGTTACGACACAGAAGTGGGCGAGCGCGGCGTGATGCTTTCCGGCGGGCAAAAACAGCGAATCTCCATTGCCAGGGCATTGCTGGTGAATGCGGAAATCCTCATTCTTGACGATGCTCTATCGGCGGTAGATGGTCGCACGGAATACCAGATTCTCCATAACCTGCGCCAGTGGGGGCAGGGGAGAACGGTAATTATCAGCGCTCATCGCCTTTCTGCCCTGACCGAAGCGAGTGAAATTATTGTGATGCAGCATGGGCATATTGCCCAGCGCGGCGATCATGATGTGCTGGCGCAGCAAAGCGGCTGGTATCGCGATATGTATCGCTATCAACAACTGGAAGCGGCGCTCAACGATGCTCCGGAAAATCATGAGGAGGCCGTTGATGCGTAGTTTTAGCCAACTCTGGCCGACTCTGAAGCGCCTGTTAGCTTACGGTTCACCATGGCGTAAACCGCTGGGTATCGCAGTGTTGATGATGTGGGTGGCAGCGGCGGCAGAAGTGAGCTGCCCGCTGCTCGTCAGTTACTTTATCGACAATATGGTGGCGAAAAATAATCTACCGCTGAAAATGGTTGTCGGGCTGGCAGCGGCATATGTCGTACTGCAACTGTTTGCCGCCGGGCTACATTACGCGCAGTCGCTGTTGTTTAATCGGGCGGCAGTAGGCGTAGTGCAACAGTTGCGTACCGACGTGATGGATGCGGCACTGCGCCAACCGTTGAGTGAGTTTGATACTCAGCCGGTCGGGCAGGTGATTTCCCGCGTTACCAATGATACTGAAGTTATCCGCGATCTCTACGTTACCGTGGTCGCGACCGTTTTGCGTAGTGCCGCCCTGGTAGGGGCGATGCTGGTAGCGATGTTCAGTCTCGACTGGCGAATGGCGCTGGTAGCGATAATGATATTCCCGGTTGTGCTGGTGGTGATGGTGATATACCAGCGTTACAGTACGCCGATTGTCCGCCGTGTACGCGCCTATCTGGCTGATATCAACGACGGCTTTAACGAAGTTATTAACGGCATGAGCGTCATCCAGCAGTTCCGCCAGCAGGCGCGATTTGGCGAACGTATGGGCGAAGCCAGCCGTTCACACTATATGGCGCGAATGCAAACGCTACGGCTGGACGGCTTTTTACTGCGTCCCCTGCTGAGTCTGTTTTCATCGCTCATTCTTTGTGGCTTGTTGATGCTGTTTGGCTTCTCCGCTAGCGGCACTATTGAAGTGGGCGTGTTGTATGCGTTTATCAGCTATCTTGGGCGACTTAACGAACCCTTAATCGAACTGACCACGCAACAGGCGATGCTGCAACAGGCTGTTGTTGCTGGCGAACGTGTGTTTGAGCTGATGGACGGTCCGCGCCAGCAATATGGCAATGATGATCGCCCGTTACAGAGCGGCACTATCGAAGTCGATAACGTGTCATTTGCTTATCGCGATGACAATCTGGTGCTGAAAAATATTAATCTTGCCGTTCCTTCGCGCAGCTTTGTGGCGTTGGTGGGGCATACCGGTAGCGGAAAAAGTACCCTGGCAAGTTTGCTGATGGGCTATTACCCACTAACAGAAGGTGAGATTCGCCTTGATGGACGTCCGTTAAGTTCGCTCAGTCATAGCGCGCTGCGTCAGGGCGTGGCGATGGTGCAGCAAGATCCGGTGGTGCTGGCGGATACTTTCCTTGCCAATGTGACGCTGGGACGTGATATTTCCGAAGAGCGCGTCTGGCAGGCGCTGGAAACGGTACAACTGGCGGAACTCGCGCGTAGCATGAGCGACGGTATTAATACGCCGCTGGGCGAGCAGGGGAATAATCTCTCAGTCGGGCAAAAGCAACTGCTGGCACTGGCACGCGTGCTGGTGGAGACGCCGCAAATCCTGATCCTTGATGAGGCAACCGCCAGCATTGACTCCGGTACTGAACAGGCGATTCAACATGCTCTGGCGGCGGTGCGTGAACATACTACGCTGGTGGTGATTGCTCACCGCTTATCAACTATTGTTGATGCCGACACCATTCTGGTGCTTCATCGTGGTCAGGCTGTGGAACAGGGTACTCACCAGCAACTGCTGGCCGCCCAGGGGCGCTACTGGCAGATGTATCAACTGCAACTTGCGGGCGAAGAGCTGGCAGCCAGCGTGCGTGAAGATGAATCTCTGAGCGCCTGATTAGCGCATAATTTCATCGGTGGTGCAAAAATGTAACGCACTGTGCACTGTCATAGTGCGTTTTTATTTTCAATCTTCTTAACTTCCTGCTCTCTTTCTCGTTTTTCATTTCTGGCACACCGCTTGCAATACCTTCTTCGTGTAGCAGAACCATTACCGAATTCTGACCGGAGGGGATCTATGAAGCTGGTGACCGTGATAATCAAACCATTCAAGCTGGAAGACGTTCGTGAAGCGTTATCTTCCATTGGTATTCAGGGCCTGACCGTCACCGAAGTGAAAGGTTTCGGGCGTCAGAAGGGCCATGCTGAGCTGTACAGGGGCGCGGAATACAGCGTCAATTTCCTGCCAAAAGTAAAAATTGATGTGGCGATTGCTGATGATCAACTCGATGAAGTGATCGATATCGTCAGTAAGGCGGCTTACACCGGAAAAATTGGCGATGGCAAAATCTTCGTCGCTGAATTGCAACGCGTCATTCGTATTCGTACCGGCGAAGCCGACGAAGCGGCGCTGTAATCTCTGGCACACAGCAACAGGAACGAAAAATGAAGATAGCGACGATAAAAACTGGGCTTGCTTCACTGGCGATGCTGCCGGGACTGGTAATGGCTGCACCTGCGGTAGCCGATAAAGCCGACAATGCGTTTATGATGATTTGTACTGCGCTGGTGCTGTTTATGACTATTCCTGGGATTGCCCTGTTTTACGGCGGGTTGATTCGCGGCAAAAACGTGCTGTCGATGCTAACGCAGGTGACCGTGACGTTTGCACTGGTCTGTATTCTCTGGGTGGTTTACGGTTACTCGCTGGCGTTTGGTGAGGGCAACAACTTCTTCGGCAACATTAACTGGTTGATGCTGAAAAACATCGAACTGACGGCGGTGATGGGCAGCATTTATCAGTATATCCACGTGGCGTTTCAGGGATCGTTTGCCTGCATTACCGTAGGCTTGATAGTCGGGGCGCTGGCGGAACGAATCCGTTTCTCAGCTGTGTTGATTTTCGTGGTGGTATGGCTGACGCTCTCTTACATTCCGATTGCGCATATGGTCTGGGGCGGCGGTTTGCTGGCTTCTCATGGTGCGCTGGATTTCGCGGGTGGCACGGTGGTGCACATTAACGCCGCAATCGCCGGTCTGGTGGGCGCATATCTGATAGGTAAACGCGTGGGCTTTGGCAAAGAGGCGTTTAAACCGCACAATCTGCCGATGGTCTTCACCGGAACTGCCATTCTCTATATCGGTTGGTTTGGCTTTAACGCCGGGTCAGCGGGTACGGCGAATGAAATCGCAGCACTGGCATTTGTGAATACTGTGGTGGCAACGGCGGCGGCGATTCTTGGCTGGATCTTCGGTGAATGGGCGCTGCGTGGTAAGCCTTCACTGCTGGGGGCGTGTTCTGGCGCGATTGCCGGTCTGGTCGGCGTGACGCCAGCCTGTGGCTACATTGGGGTTGGCGGCGCGTTGATTATCGGCGTGGTAGCGGGTCTGGCGGGCTTGTGGGGCGTTACTATGCTCAAACGCCTGTTGCGGGTCGATGATCCCTGCGATGTCTTCGGTGTGCACGGCGTTTGTGGCATTGTCGGCTGTATCATGACCGGGATTTTTGCCGCCAGCTCGCTGGGCGGCGTGGGCTTCGCTGAAGGTGTGACGATGGGCCATCAGTTGCTGGTACAGCTGGAAAGCATCGCCATTACGATCGTCTGGTCCGGTGTGGTGGCATTTATCGGCTACAAACTGGCGGATCTGACGGTTGGCCTGCGTGTGCCGGAAGAACAGGAGCGAGAAGGACTGGACGTCAACAGCCACGGCGAAAATGCCTATAACGCGTAACAAGCAATCAAATGCAATTTCGCCTGATGCGCTGCGCTTATCAGGCCTACAATAAAAATCACAATTTGTTGAATTTACGATAATTGGTGGGCCGGATAAGGCGTTTACGCCGCATCCGGCATCAACAAAAGTACGTTACCAACTATCTGGCAGCCGGACGGTTTTCACCTCCGGCTGTTTTTTTAATTGTGATTACGCATTACCCCTTCCTGAACGGTCGAGGCAACCAGCACGCCGTCCTGGGTATAAAACTCACCGCGCACAAAGCCGCGTGCGCTGGACGCTGACGTGCTCTCCACGCTATACAGCAGCCATTCGTTTAAATTAAATGGTCGATGGAACCACATGGAATGGTCAATGGTGGCTATCTGAATCCCCGGTTCGAGAAAACCGATGCCGTGCGGCTGTAGAGCTACCGGCAGGAAGTTAAGATCAGAAGCGTACCCCAGCAGATACTGATGAACGCGCAGATCATCCGGCACGCTACCATTTGCGCGGATCCACACCTGACGATGCGGCGCGGCGACGTGACCTTTCAGTGGGTTATGAAATTCCACCGGACGCACTTCCAGCGGACGATCGCAGATGAATTTATCTTTCAGCACTGGCGGCAGCAGGTGCGCCAGCGACTGGGCGATCTGTGTTTCCGAGGGCAAACCATCAGGCGCTGGGGCCGGAGGCATCTCTTTTTGATGTTCGAATCCAACTTCTGGCGCCTGGAAAGACGCTGTCATATAAAAAATGGGTTTGCCGTTCTGAATCGCTGCCACACGGCGAGCACTGAAACTGTTGCCGTCGCGCAGTGTTTCGACATCATAAATAATCGGCTTCTTGCTATCACCAGGGCGAAGAAAGTAGCTGTGGAATGAATGTACCAGACGCTCTTCGGGTACTGTCTCCTTTGCGGCATACAGGGCCTGACCCACGACCTGGCCGCCAAACACCTGGCGTAAACCTAAATCTTCACTCTGGCCGCGAAAGAGTCCTTCCTCAATTTTTTCCAGATTCAACAATGTCAGTAAATTTTTTAAGGCCTGACTCATATTAACTCTCCAGTAACAAAGCTGCCGCAGCAAGCCAAAGTGAGTTGAGTATAACGCAATTTTGTCACTGGTCCGATGGGTGCAATGGTCTGAATTACGGGCTAAATGCAGGCGTAAATACGTGATTTGTGCCACACTTATTGTCGTTACGATTTTGTTAACCACTCTTCCGGCGAGGAAAGTTAGCCCGCTGGTGCATTGATAATAAGGAGAAGTGAATGAAACTCGTGCACATGGTCAGTGGTTTAGCGGTTGCGATTGCGTTGGCGGCTTGCGCTGAGAAAAGCGCGGATATCCAGACGCCAGCACCTGCTGCAAATACCTCTATTGCGGCGACACAACAACCTGCTATACAGCAACCTAATGTCTCCGGTACGGTCTGGATCCGTCAGAAAGTCGCACTGCCTCCCGATGCTGTGCTGACCGTGACACTTTCTGACGCGTCGTTAGCCGATGCGCCGTCTAAAGTACTGGCGCAAAAAGCGGTGCGTACCGAAGGTAAACAGTCGCCATTCAGCTTTGTTCTGCCATTTAACCCGGCAGATGTTCAGCCGAACGCGCGTATTCTGTTAAGTGCGGCGATTACCGTAAATGACAAATTGGTGTTTATTACCGATACCGTTCAGCCGGTGATCAACCAGGGCGGAACTAAAGCCGACCTGACATTGGTGCCGGTACAGCAAACCGCCGTGCCGGTTCAGGCCAGCGGTGGCGCAACGACCACCGTACCTTCGACTTCACCAACCCAGGTGAATCCGTCTTCGGCAGTTCCAGCTCCAACGCAATATTAAGCGAAGTTAACCCTCTCCGCCCGGAGAGGGTTAGTAGTTCCAGCGATAACGCTGTAAGTCGATTTGTCCGTTTCCCGATACCATCACGCCTTCTGCCAGTAATGCCTGCCGCTGACGCTGTAAATCTGGTCCGGTTAATGAGATTGTGCCGTGGCGGTTAACCACCCGATGCCAGGGCAAAGTGCTGCCTTCGGGCAGGCGCTTTAACACACCGCCCACCTGGCGCGCGGCACGGGGCGATCCTGCCAGTTTCGCGACATCGCCGTAAGTAGTGACATACCCTTCGGGAATAGCGGCTACGATTTGCCACACGCGTTGGGGAAATGAATCTTCTTTTTCCATCTTTTCTTCCTGAGGTAATTTTTCAGCATAATCTGGAAAAACGTCCGAGTGAAGCCGCATTGCGCAAGAAACCAGCATCCGGCACGCAATGGGTTGCAATTAGCCGGGGCAGCAGTGATAATGCGCCTGCGCGTTGGTTCTCAACGCTCTCAATGGGGGCTCTGTTGGTTCTCCCGCAACGCTACTCTGTTTACCAGGTCAGGTCCGGAAGGAAGCAGCCAAGGCAGATGACGCGTGTGCCGGGATGTAGCTGGCAGGGCCCCCACCCATTTCTGCCTCCCCACCGTTTCGTCAAAAAATCCCAATATGGCTAAACTTTAATCACGACTGATGCCGCAAGAATTTTCTGGCTGCGCAGTACGCTTCGGAGGTATGTCTGATGAAGTATGTTGATGGTTTTGTGGTTGCCGTTCCTACCGACAAAAAGGATGCCTATCGTGAAATGGCCGCAAAGGCCGCGCCGCTGTTTAAAGAGTTTGGCGCCCTGCGCATTGTTGAATGCTGGGCCAGCGATGTACCGAATGGCAAAGTGACCGATTTTCGTATGGCGGTCAAAGCGGAAGAGAATGAGGAAGTGGTTTTTAGCTGGATTGAATACCCTTCAAAAGAGGTCCGCGACGCTGCCAATCAGAAGATGATGTCGGACCCACGGATGAAAGAGTTCGGCGAGTCCATGCCGTTTGATGGTAAACGAATGATCTACGGTGGGTTCGAGTCAATCATCGACGAGTAGCGTGACGGGCTGTGCGGCGTGCCGCCAGCCCCAAAATTCACAGATGGTGTTCTGCCCAGCGTAAAAACTCTTCTTTCGGTAATGCTTTGCTGTACAACCACCCTTGGCCGTAATGTACGCCATGCTGGCGTAGCCACTCTTCCTGTTTGCTGGTTTCGATCCCTTCCGCCACCATTTTAAGTTTCAGTGTTTTTGCCATTTCGATGATATGCGGTGTGACATTTTTATATTCCAGCGCATCAACGAAGGATTTATCGATCTTCAGAATATCGACATCCAGATCCTGCAAATAACTTAAGCTCGAATAACCGGTACCAAAATCATCAAGATAAATTTCATGACCAACCTGTCGATATCGGGAGATTACCGGGGCGCTGATTTTTGGATCGGCAAACTCGCGTTCAGTGAGTTCAAGAGCGATCTGTCTGGGATTTACCTGGTAGTGATTGATCATTTCACGCAGTAATTGCGGGATTTTTTCCGAGGTGAGCACGGTGGATTCAAGATTGATCGAAATATGTTGCTGCGGATGCTGACGCAGCCAGTCGCCCATATCTTCAAAGACCGTTTTGATAATAAGCAGAGTCAGAGATTCTGACAGGCCCGTTTGTTGCGCCAGCGGGATAAAACTATCCGGTGACAACCAGCTACCGTCTGTCTGCGGCCAGCGCGCCAGCGCTTCGGCTCCGACAATCTTTCCATTCGATAAGGAGATAATAGGCTGATAGTGCACGCAAATATCGCGGTTTTCGATAGCATCCTGCAGGCGATGATGCGGTGACTGGATACGGCGTAAAATCCGCAAGACGAACATTGCCGCCAGTAGGCCAATTAACAATCCGACAGGCAACCAGATAAAGACCTGCCGATACCAATCTTTTTGTAACGTTTTTGTCGAAGCCCAGGTGATTATGGAAATGTTCATCGCGGGGAGAGGCAGGATATCGTAAATGATTCCATTCTTTTCGATGTGTTCACCCGGTGTTTTTTGCAGCTGGGTAATAATTCCCTGGGCTATTTCGTCACTGCTGGTAATGATAATGTTATGCGCATTGCCAATAATCGCGGCATCAATTTGCCACGAGCTATAAGGAATCACATCTATAAATGAGGCGGGGTCAATCATCACTATGTAATGTGCAGTTCCCATAGCGACCATGTAACGGGTAATACCTAAATCGTTGTGCGAGGTTAACCATACCCGATAACCATCGTTCGATATTTTACCTGGCTCGGGGAAGGTATCTGGCGGACTTTCATGTTCCAGAGAAGAGCACTGAGGAACGTTGTTATCGACATAGACCACTTCCTGAATATAGCGATAACTATAAGATACCCGGCGCATTTCCATTAGATGAGCCTCGCTACAGGCTGCGCCTTGCCATTTTTCCAGTTTTTGTAGTGCATCTTTCCCTTGCGACGCCACTTTGTTGGCGCGAATAGCGACGCGGGATGAGTAGGTATGTAACTCCTCAACAAATGACGTTTCTACCTGTTGATGAGCCAGCCAGATGCTTAAGCCCACTGGCAGAAGTACGGAAAGGATCAGTACTCCTGAAATTAGGCTGACCAGATGTCGTGTTCTCACCAGCATGTCCTTATTTACGCAGTGTAGGGAAAGTATATCCGATAGCGAATAACGGCATGCAAAAGATAAGTGATGCGGGGGAGTTTCGTTAAATGCGTTGTGGCAACGATTGTTGTCAATTCACCAGGCGCGGAGGTTTACGCCTGGTGAGGGTGATACAACTTATGGTGTCGCTTCGGTGCGGGCGAGAGTGAAAATATCGTAAAAGGACAACTCACCTTTACGAGCGATCATTTTCTGCAACTGTTCTTTGTGGATGTTCGCGACACGCGGCGAGTTCAGAATAGCGTCGACCAATGCAGTTGGAACAAAGCGTGTATTGTACCATTCGCCGTTGTAGCAAACCCGGAAATCCAGAACGTCGATATCTTCGTAATGGTAACGCGGATAAACGTCAAAAAAGAAGAAACCGTTAAGCAGGATGAACAATACCACCAGGAGCCAGACTGAACCAACCAGCGTTTCAGACTGTAACATCACAGCCAGAGTGGCAAAAAAAGCGACATACATACCGATAAACAGCCCCGGATGTTTACGGATAAAACTGATACTAAAGCGAGGTTTATTATCGCGTTTTTCGTGTGCATTTAGTGCATCAATTGTTTCGGTCAGCAGGCGTTGTATTTCAGTCATCTTTTGCCTTTGTGGTATCTGCAACTTTTCAGGGAACACCCTATTTTAACGTGGGAATCATATGATGAAAGTAACAGATTAACCACAATTTTGCATAACAGTTGCAACTATGGTTACAGTTTTTTAATGACAGTGGCCGGGTTACCACCCACGACAACGTTAGCCGGAACATCTTTTGTGACGACGGCGCCAGAGGCCACCACGACGTTATCGCCAATGGTTACACCAGGGTTGATGACAGCACGTCCGCCAATCCAGACGTTATTACCGATAGTCACAGGTTTCCCCAGTTCAGCGCCACTATTACGGGCTACCGGGTCGACAGGGTGCGTTGCGGTATAAATGTGAACACCTGGTGCCAACATGCAATTATCACCGATACGAATTGGGCAGACATCGAGCATCACGCAATCGAAGTTGGCGTAAAATCCTTTGCCCAAAAAAATGTTATAGCCATAGTCGCAGCGAAAAGAGGGTTCAATATAAGCATCTGCTACCTGACCGAATAAATCGGTGAGAATTTTCTGGCGTAATGTTTGTTCTTCCGGTGCGGAATGATTGTATTGGTGAATAAGCTGACGAGCGCGCAGGCGATCGCGAGATAACTCCTCATCTGCCGAGCGATACAACTCACCAGCAATCATCTTTTCTTTTTCTGTGCTCATTACTGACCTCTCGTTGCTGAAAATGCGGCAACACGGTAATGCGAATAGTCAGTTAAGAGAACGTTCCCGTTTCCCGAGTGTGATGAATGTCACATGCAGTATGCTTTCATTGCGAATAATATAATAACGTTAATAAACAGTCGGTTACATTTTCGAATGTCTGCTATTTAATTACCGAATAAATTTCCATACAGAGGAGGGGATCTTGTCGTACAGTTTATTCATGGTCAATTCTGCGAGGCGGTGATCTGCGGCTGAGTAAAATACCGCCAGTTCATTATCTGATAATTCGTATTTATTTTTCTCGATAACACGCTCAAGCGTGTCAATTGTCTGGCAACGACGCAGACGCATCAAATAATCGGTTTTCGTTAAAGGTTTATCGGACATACTTCTACCCATGGTTGTAATAATTCTAACAAGATAAACTCGCAGGATTCTCTTTAGTGGCATTCACAAAACAACGGAACAGTCGGTTACCTGACTTCCGCCATTTCTGGAGATCCTGCATATTAATACCATAACTACTGAACAACATAAAGGTGTCGTCCAGATATTCATCTATCTGCTCAATGAGCTTATTGTCTTCATTATACTTAATTTTGTAATTAAGTGCGAAGGTTGCTATATGCTCAATGAGTTCATTAAGCTGCAGATTGATGGCCGAGGTAGGGTCGTTAACCCAACCATGGTTACTTTCTTCAAGGTTTGCAAGACAGTCATGATACAAGGTTTCGCAGAGAAATTTAAGCTGCGCGATATCATGTCTTTTTGGTGAGTATTCATCCATAACGCGTCCCCCTTCTTAGCGGTTGAACTAACGGACACCTTTTGGGATGGAAAACTTACAGACCTGGCCTTGCTCTCTCACTTGTTAGATTAACTATAAGCTACTCTTTGGCGGTTTTCATCGTATTATTACGAAAAATTACAATTAGGAGGAGGGGAGGGAAAAGACCCTCTTCCTCATTCCAGCGCCGACGACGTAATGGCTAAAGCACTTTGTCTGATGCTATTCATAACATAATGTAATCAGGATGTTTGAGAGTGATAAAATGGTCTGACGATTTGTCACACTAATACCCAGGATTACTCTGATTATGATGTAATTGACATGAACAAATAAAGAATTGCCGCAAATAATTAAGAATAGCCTCTAGATGCCTGGGGGTTATTAAATCTATCAGTACGACTTAATATAAATTAACTAACAATAAGTATTTTTTATGAATTTTATGCGGCGTTAAAACTAACTTACATTTGAAATCATTAACTATAAACATTTCAACATTAAGATTACGCGTATAAAAAAGGCCGCTTGCGCGGCCTTAGTGATTACGACGTTAATCAGTGATGATCGACTGTATGGTTATGTTCGATATCTTCATTTTTGCGGCTAAAGCGGCGGCGAACCACCACGAAGAACACCGGAACGAAGAAGATCGCCAGTACCGTTGCGGTCACCATCCCGCCCATTACACCAGTACCTACTGCGTTCTGCGCGCCGGAACCAGCACCGGTGCTGATAACCAGCGGCATAACACCGAGGATAAATGCCAGTGAAGTCATCAGGATTGGGCGTAAACGCATCCGCACCGCATCCAGAGTTGCTTCAATCAGACCTTTACCTTCTTTATCCATCAAGTCTTTGGCGAATTCGACGATAAGTATCGCGTTCTTCGCCGACAACCCAATGGTTGTGAGCAGGCCCACCTGGAAGTAAACGTCGTTGGTCAGGCCGCGGAAGGTGGCTGCCAGCAACGCACCGATAACCCCCAGCGGAACGACCAGCATAACGGAGAACGGAATCGACCAGCTCTCGTACAATGCCGCCAGACACAGGAACACGACAATCAACGAAATCGCATACAGCGACGGCGCCTGGTTGCCGGAGAGACGTTCCTGATAGGACATCCCCGTCCAGTCGTAGCCAACACCGGTAGGCAGTTTGCTCGCCAGTTGTTCCATCAGCGCCATTGCTTCACCGGTACTCTTACCTGGTGCCGCCTGGCCTAAGATCTCCATGGATGGCAGGCCGTTGTAACGTTCCAGACGCGGCGAACCGTACTCCCAACGCGAAGAGGAGAATGCCGAGAACGGCACCATCTGGCCATCAGCAGCACGCACATACCAGTTACCGATATCTTCCGGCAGCATGCGGTATTTTGCTTCTGACATGACGTAAACTTTCTTCACACGACCGCGGTCGATAAAGTCGTTCACGTAGCTGCCGCCCCATGCAGCGCCCAGGGTAGTGTTAATATCGTTAATAGAAACACCCAGAGCCTGAGCTTTCTCCTGGTCGATATCAATCTTGAACTGCGGAGTATCTTCCAGACCGTTCGGACGCACGCTGGTCAACAGATCAGGATGTTTCGCCGCTTCGCCCAGCAGCTGGTTACGCGCTTGAGTCAGTTTTTCGTGACCGAGGCCAGCCTGGTCAATCAGCTCAAAGTCGAAGCCGGTTGCCGTACCCAGTTCCACAATCGCAGGCAGGTTAAAGGCGAAGACCATCGCATCTTTAATTTGCGAGAAGGCGCGCGTCGCACGCATGGTAATCGCTTCAACTTTGTTTTCATCACCCGGACGGTCAGCCCAGTCCTTCAACGAAACGAACGCAATACCAGTGTTCTGACCACGTCCCGCAAAGCCGAAGCCGTTAACGGCGAATACCGACTCAACGTTGTTCTTCTCTTTGGTCAGATAGTAATCCGTCACCTCATTGAGCACTTTCTGCGTACGTTCCTGCGTCGCACCCGCTGGCAGTTGGACCATGGTCATAAATACACCCTGGTCTTCATCTGGCAAGAAGGAACTTGGCAGACGTACAAACAGATAAGCCATGCCGACCACAATGATCAGATACAGCACCAGATAACGCCCCGTACTGCGCAGAATGCCGCCTACGCTGTCGGTGTAGTGGTGCGTGCTCTTCTCGAACATGCGGTTAAACCAGCCGAAGAAGCCTTTTTTGCCTTCGCCGTGATCGCCTTTAGCGATAGGTTTCAGCATAGTGGCACAAAGTGCCGGAGTCAGGATCAACGCCACCAGCACTGACAGCGCCATTGCCGAAACAATGGTAATGGAGAACTGACGATAGATTGCACCAGTAGAGCCGCCGAAGAAGGCCATCGGGATAAATACCGCCGACAGCACCATCGCGATACCCACCAGTGCGCCCTGAATCTGCCCCATCGACTTACGTGTGGCTTCTTTCGGCGGCAGACCTTCTTCCGCCATCACACGCTCAACGTTTTCTACCACGACGATGGCGTCATCCACCAACAGGCCGATGGCGAGCACCATCCCGAACATCGTTAGCGTGTTTATCGAGAAGCCAAAGGCGGCAAGGACGGCAAAGGTCCCCAGCAATACCACCGGTACGGCAATGGTCGGAATCAACGTCGCGCGGAAGTTCTGCAGGAACAGATACATAACCAGGAACACGAGGATGATCGCTTCGACCAGCGTTTTAACCACTTCGTGAATAGAGATTTTCACGAACGGCGTCGTGTCGTACGGATAAACGATTTTCAGACCTGACGGGAAGAATGGCTCCATCTTCGCCAGTTCAGCACGGATTGCCGCAGCAGTTTCCAGCGCGTTCGCACCGGTTGCCAGCTTGATACCCAGACCAGAAGCCGGTTGTCCGTTAAATTCCGCGATGATGTCGTAGTTCTCACCACCCAGCTCAATCTTCGCCACATCACGCAGCAGCACGCGGGAACCATCCTGATTCACTTTCAGCAGAATTTTGCCGAACTCTTCAGTAGAGGTCAGACGCGTCTGAGCAATAATAGAGGCGTTAAGCTGCTGGCCTTTCACCGGCGGTGTACCGCCGAGCTGACCGGCTGCGACCTGGGCGTTCTGTGCTTTGATAGCGGTAATGACATCAACCGGCGTTAGCTGGTATTTGTTCAACTCATTCGGGTTCATCCAGATACGCATCGCGTACTGTGAACCGAACAGCTGAACGTCACCAACGCCCGACGTACGGCTAATGGCATCTTTCATATTTGCCGCTACGTAGTCAGAGATATCTTCCTGCGTCATGGTGCCGTCAGTGTTGATAACGCCGACAACCATCAGGAAGCTACTGGAAGATTTCTCAACGCTCACCCCTTGCTGCTGTACTTCTTGCGGCAGCAACGGCATCGCCAGCTGCAGTTTGTTCTGCACCTGAACCTGCGCGATATCCGCATCAGTACCAGACTCAAAGGTCAGGGTGATCTGCACAGTACCTGTGGAGTCACTGTTAGAGGACATATACATCAGGTTATCGATACCGTTCATATTCTGTTCGATAACCTGTGTCACCGTGTCCTGCACTGTTTTCGCATCAGCGCCGGGGTAGGAGGCGGAGATCGTGACCGCCGGCGGTGCAATCGTAGGATATTGCGCCACCGGCAGTTTGAGGATCGCCAGCCCCCCTGCCAACATGATAATGATGGCGATCACCCACGCAAAAATCGGGCGATCGATAAAGAAATTAGGCATGTCTTAACGGCTCCTGTTTAAGTTAAGACTTGGACTGTTCAGGCTGAGCACCGCTTGCGGCTTGCTGGTTATTATCAGCGGTAACTTCTTGTGCTTTTACCTGGACACCAGGACGCACTTTCTGCAGCCCACTTATTACTACGCGATCGCCTGCTTTCAGACCTTCTGTCACCAGCCACTTATCGCCAATAGCCTGGCTTGCGACGATTGGGCGGGTTTCCACTTTGTCATCTGCGCCAACCACCAGAACGGTAGCCTCACCGCGTGGTGTACGAGTTACACCCTGTTGCGGAACTAAAATGGCGTTAGGATTAAGCCCTTCTTCCAGACGAGCGCGTACGAACATGCCCGGCAGCAGAGTGTGATCCGGGTTCGGGAAGATAGCGCGTAAAGTGATAGAACCGGTGGTCTGATCGACAGTCACGTCAGAGAACTCCAGCGTACCGTCCTGCGGGAACTTAATGCCGTCGCTGGTGATCAGCGAGACTTTGGCCTTGCCGTTCTCTTGCTTCAGCGTGCCATTTGCCAGTTCCTGTTTCAGACGCAGGAAGTCGTTGCTGGACTGGGTAACATCCACATAGATAGGATCAAGTTGCTGCACGGTTGCCAGCGCAGTCGCCTGACCGTTTTGCACCAGGGCGCCTTCCGTCACGTTCGATTTACCAATACGGCCAGTAATCGGAGAGGTGACTTTGGTGTAAGCCAGATTGATCCGCGCGGTTTCAACAGCCGCTTTTGCCGCAGTGACAGCAGCATTTGCCTGTTGCGCATCAGCCAGCGCCTGATCGTACTCTTGCTTACTGATGTACTGAGTACCCAGCAGTTTCTGGTAACGATTAACAGTCAGTTGCGCGATATTGGCTGCTGCCTGCGCTTTCGCCAGATCGCCTTTTGCACTGTCGTACGCCGCCTGGTAGGTAGCAGGATCAATCTGATAAAGAGAGACGCCTGCTTCGATGTCGCTACCCTCTTTGAAATTACGCTTCAGGATAATCCCGCTAACTTGAGGACGAACTTCTGCGATCCGGAAAGCACTGGTGCGGCCCGGAAGCTCGGTTGTGATCTGCAGAGGTTCAGTTTTGACTGTTACTACCCCAACGGCGGGCATCTGCTGGCCACCTTGTTGGGCCTGTTTGTCGTCACATCCTGTAAGCGCTAAGCTGCCTGAGAGCATCAGAACGATCGCCAGAGGCGTAAACCCTCTGTTTTTGTTCATATGTAAACCTCGAGTGTCCGATTTCAAATTGGTCAATGGTCAAAAGTCGATAAACCCATTGCTGCGTTTATATTATCGTCGTGCTATGGTACATACATTCATAAATGTATGTAAATCTAACGCCTGTAAATTCACTAACATATGGCACGAAAAACCAAACAAGAAGCGCAAGAAACGCGTCAACACATCCTCGATGTGGCGCTACGTCTTTTCTCACAGCAGGGGGTATCATCCACCTCACTGGGAGAGATTGCAAAAGCGGCAGGCGTTACGCGCGGTGCAATCTACTGGCATTTTAAAGACAAGTCGGATTTGTTCAGTGAGATCTGGGAGCTGTCAGAGTCCAATATTGGTGAACTAGAGCTTGAGTATCAGGCAAAATTCCCTGACGATCCACTCTCAGTTTTAAGAGAAATACTAATTCATGTGCTTGAATCGACGGTGACAGAAGAACGGCGTCGATTATTGATGGAGATTATTTTCCACAAATGCGAGTTTGTCGGAGAAATGGCGGTTGTCCAACAGGCACAACGAAATCTCTGTCTGGAAAGTTATGAACGTATAGAGCAAACGTTAAGACATTGTATTGAAAAGAAATTATTACCAACCAATTTAATGACGCGCCGTGCGGCGATAATTATGCGCGGTTATATTTCCGGCCTGATGGAAAACTGGCTGTTTGCACCGCAATCTTTTGATCTAAAAAAAGAAGCCCGCGATTACGTAGCCATCTTGTTGGAAATGTATCTTCTTTGCCCGACCCTTCGTACTCCCGCCGCCAACGAAAAATCCTGAATCAGACTCCAGGATTTATCCTGGACATTTTCGCTGTTGCTATTCTGGTTCTCTACACCGTGATATTCTAGCCACCCGACTAGTTCAGGTCGTTCTTCAGGTTCAGAAACCTTCATTCATCATGACTATGTTCCAGTATTACAAACGATCACGGCATTTTGTTTTTTCAGCATTTATTGCTTTTGTTCTTGTCTTGTTATGCCAGAACACGGCGTTTGCGCGGGCGTCATCGAATGGTGATCTACCGACGAAAGCAGACCTGCAGGCACAACTTGACTCACTTAATAAACAAAAAGATCTTTCTGCCCAGGACAAGCTGGTGCAGCAAGATATTACTGACACATTAGCCACCCTCGAGAAAATCGATCGCGTAAAAGACGAAACGGTGCAATTACGGCAAAAAGTTGCCGAAGCGCCAGAGAAAATGCGCCAGGCGACCGCAGCGTTAACTGCGCTCAACGATGTGGATAACGACGAAGAAACCCGCAAAATTCTGAGTACGCTATCGTTGCGTCAGTTGGAGTTACGCGTCTCCCAGGCGTTGGACGATTTGCAGAATGCACAAAATGATCTGGCTTCTTATAACAGCCAGTTAGTTTCGTTACAGACGCAGCCTGAACGCGTGCAAAATGCGATGTATACCGCCTCGCAGCAATTGCAACAAATTCGCAGCCGCCTGGATGGAACCGAGGTCGGCGAAGCCGCCTTACGTCCCAGCCAGAAAGTGTTAATGCAGGCACAGCAGGCTTTGCTGAATGCCGAGATTGACCAACAGCGTAAAAGCCTGGAAGGGAACACTGTCTTACAGGACACCCTGCAAAAGCAGCGTGATTACGTGACGGCGAACAGTACGCGACTTGAACATCAGCTACAACTGTTGCAGGAGGCGGTGAACAGCAAGCGCCTGACATTAACCGAAAAAACGGCGCAGGAAGCCGTTACCCCGGATGAAGCTGCGCGTATTCAGGCTAATCCGCTGGTGAAGCAGGAGCTGGAAATAAACCAGCAATTAAGCCAGCGTCTGATTACCGCTACCGAAAACGGTAATGTCCTGATGCAGCAAAACATCAAAGTCAAAAATTGGCTGGAGCGGGCGCTGCAATCGGAACGTAACATCAAAGAGCAGATTTCTGTCCTGAAAGGCAGTCTGCTGCTTTCACGCATTCTTTATCAGCAACAACAAACGCTGCCCTCGGCGGATGAACTGGAAAATATGACCAACCGCATCGCGGACTTGCGTCTCGAACAGTTTGAAGTCAACCAGCAACGTGACGCGCTGTTCCAGAGCGATGCGTTCGTCAGCAAGCTGGAAGAAGGTCACGCCAACGAAGTCAATAGCGAAGTTCACGATGCGTTATTGCAAGTGGTTGATATGCGTCGCGAATTGCTGGATCAGCTTAACAAACAGTTGGGTAACCAGCTGATGATGGCCATTAACCTGCAAATCAACCAGCAGCAGTTAATGAGCGTATCGAAAAACCTGAAATCCATCCTGACTCAGCAAATTTTTTGGGTGAACAGTAACCGTCCAATGGACTGGGACTGGATCAAAGCGTTCCCGCAAACCCTTAAAGATGAGTTTAAATCGATGAAAATTACGGTGAACTGGGAAAAAGCCTGGCCCGCCGTATTTATCGCTTTCCTTGCCGGTTTGCCGCTGCTGTTGATTGCCGGGCTGATTCACTGGCGTTTAGGCTGGCTGAAAGCATATCAACAAAAACTGGCTTCGGCGGTAGGTTCCCTGCGTAACGATAGCCAGCTCAATACGCCAAAAGCGATTCTTATTGACCTGATCCGCGCACTGCCGGTGTGCCTGATTATTCTCGCTGTCGGCCTGATTCTGCTGACTATGCAGCTCAATATCAGCGAGTTATTGTGGTCGTTCAGCAAAAAACTGGCGATTTTCTGGCTGGTGTTTGGCCTGTGCTGGAAAGTGCTGGAGAAAAACGGTGTTGCCGTGCGTCACTTTGGTATGCCGGAACAGCAGACCAGCCACTGGCGTCGGCAAATTGTCCGCATCAGCCTCGCGTTGCTGCCGATCCATTTCTGGTCTGTGGTGGCAGAACTCTCCCCGCTGCATCTGATGGATGATGTGCTGGGGCAGGCGATGATTTTCTTCAACCTGCTGCTGATTGCCTTCCTGGTGTGGCCGATGTGCCGCGAAAGCTGGCGTGATAAAGAGTCGCACACCATGCGACTGGTCACCATTACTGTGCTGTCGATTATCCCGATTGCGCTGATGGTGCTGACTGCAACGGGCTATTTCTACACCACGCTGCGCCTCTCCGGGCGTTGGATTGAAACCGTTTATCTGGTGATCATCTGGAACTTGCTCTACCAGACGGTGTTGCGCGGTTTAAGCGTAGCGGCGCGACGTATCGCCTGGCGTCGTGCGCTGGCGCGTCGGCAGAATCTGGTGAAAGAGGGCGCTGAAGGTGCCGAACCGCCGGAAGAACCCACCATCGCGCTGGAGCAGGTTAACCAGCAGACGCTGCGTATTACCATGTTGCTGATGTTTGCGCTGTTCGGTGTCATGTTCTGGGCAATTTGGTCCGATTTGATCACCGTGTTCAGCTATCTCGACAGCATCACGCTCTGGCATTACAACGGCAATGAAGCTGGCGCAGCGGTGGTGAAAAACGTCACCATGGGCAGTCTGTTGTTTGCGATTATCGCCTCAATGGTGGCCTGGGCGTTGATTCGCAACCTGCCTGGTTTGCTGGAAGTGCTGGTGCTGTCGCGCCTGAACATGCGCCAGGGGGCATCGTATGCCATCACTACTATCCTTAACTACATCATCATTGCCGTTGGTGCGATGACGGTGTTCGGATCGCTGGGCGTCTCGTGGGATAAACTCCAGTGGCTGGCAGCAGCATTATCCGTAGGTCTTGGTTTTGGCTTACAGGAGATCTTCGGTAACTTCGTCTCCGGTTTGATCATCCTGTTCGAACGTCCGGTGCGCATTGGCGATACGGTAACCATTGGTACCTACTCTGGGACGGTCAGTAAGATCCGTATTCGTGCGACAACGATTACCGATTTCGATCGCAAAGAAGTGATCATCCCGAACAAAGCGTTTGTTACCGAGCGTCTGATCAACTGGTCATTGACTGACACCACCACGCGTCTGGTGATCCGCCTGGGCGTGGCCTATGGTTCCGATCTGGAAAAAGTCCGCAGAGTTCTGCTCCAGGCAGCGACTGAGCATCCAAGGGTGATGCACGAGCCAATGCCAGAAGTCTTCTTTACTGCATTTGGCGCCAGCACGCTGGATCACGAACTGCGCTTGTATGTTCGTGAACTGCGCGACCGTAGCCGCACCGTCGATGAACTGAACCGTACTATCGATCAGTTATGCCGTGAAAACGACATCAACATTGCCTTTAACCAGCTTGAAGTGCATTTGCATAACGAGAAGGGCGATGAAGTGACGGAAGTGAAACGTGACTACAAAGGTGACGATCCGACGCCAGCGGTAGGATAATAACGAAAGGGGCGGCATTTAGTTGCCCCCGAGATTGCTGACAAAGTGCGCGTTGTTCATGCCGGATGCGGCGTGACCGCCTTATCCGGCCTACGAAACCGCGAAAATTCAATATATTGCAGGAGCGGTGTAGGTCTGATAAGCGTAGCGCATCAGGCAGTTTTGCGTTTGCCCGCAATCTTAGGGGACATTTAGCGGCCCCATTTATTTATCACTTTGCGCCTCATCATCGCGCGTTAATTTCTTTTCATAATCACGCTTTACAATATCCAGCGCGCGCAGCACGGTACTGGCAGGGATTTGATTTTCTTCCAGTAGCACAATTAAATCGACGGCCAGTTTGACATCGTCAGGGGCATTTTCCAGTGACATACATTCTCCATTGTTAGCGGGTTAAACGCGCTAACCTGTTTTCGATTTTTTCCAACGCATGACGGCAACGCGCCAGGCGCGCTTCATAGGCTTCCACTTCACGATGTAGCGTCTGCTGTTCCACGAGATCGGTCGCCCGCACCAGACGGGCTTTACGTTCGGCAACCATTTCACGTAGCCGTCGTTCAAACTCCTGATGCTGAATACGTTTACGCTGCCAGCGGGCTATTTTGGGTGGTGCGCTATCCCACTCGCGTAGCGACCAGGCTGCGGCTTCACGCGCGATGGCTTCCAGTTGTGCCGCCAGATGTTCTGCCAGCCAGGCGACTTGCGGCAGTTGCTGTTGCTCAACCGCATGGCGAAGCGCGGACAAATTATCTCCCGCTTCTTTCAGGTACGCCTGTAACGTTGTTGCACGGGTCTGAAAAAGGTGCCTGTCAAAACGGGCGCTTAGCGTGGCGAACTGCGCCACCGGGGCACAACGCTGGCGCAGCGTGGCGAGCTGTCCTTCCAGTTTTTCCAGCAGCAGGGCGGTTTTCACGATAAGACCTCAATGAAAATGATAATTGTTATGCTAAAGTAGCCACTCTGTAAGCTGACAACACTCAATATGCAACGAATCATTTTAATCATCATTGGCTGGCTGGCGGTAGTGCTGGGTACGCTGGGCGTGGTATTACCGGTATTACCGACGACGCCGTTTATCCTGCTGGCGGCCTGGTGCTTTGCCCGTTCTTCCCCGCGCTTCCACGCCTGGTTGCTGTACCGCTCATGGTTTGGCAGCTATCTACGCTTCTGGCAGAAATATCATGCGATGCCACGCGGTGCAAAGCCTCGGGCGATATTCATTATTTTACTGACTTTTGCGATTTCACTTTGGTTCGTACATATGACGTGGGTGCGGATTCTGTTATTGGTGATCCTCGGCTGTTTGCTGATTTTTATGTGGCGAATCCCGGTGATTGATGAAAAGCAATAAAAACGGCAAAGCACAACAATCGCTGTTGCAATTATCGCCCACAGCCAGTACATTCTGGCGTTTTCGAGCACAGGCGCAGGCGGTCAAAGGTTAAACAACTGTTACTTTTGACTCGTTTAAAACGCGCCGTGAGTACCACCGTAACAAGCAGGCATACACTTATGACCGCGACTGCACAGCAGCTTGAGTATCTCAAAAATAGCATCAAAAGCATTCAGGACTACCCGAAACCCGGCATTCTTTTCCGCGATGTCACCAGCTTACTGGAAGACCCGAAAGCTTACGCTCTCAGCATCGATTTACTGGTTGAGCGTTACAAAAATGCGGGCATTACCAAAGTTGTCGGCACTGAAGCTCGTGGCTTCTTGTTCGGCGCTCCGGTAGCATTGGGTCTGGGCGTTGGTTTTGTGCCGGTACGTAAACCAGGCAAACTGCCGCGCGAAACTATCAACGAATCTTACGAACTGGAATACGGCACCGATAAGCTGGAAATCCACGTTGATGCCATTAAACCTGGCGACAAAGTGCTGGTGGTTGATGATTTGCTGGCAACAGGCGGCACCATTGAAGCGACGGTTAAACTGATCCGCCGTTTAGGTGGTGAAGTTACTGACGCTGCATTCATCATTAATCTGTTCGATCTTGGCGGCGAACAGCGCCTCGAAAAGCAGGGCATTACCTGTTATAGCCTTGTCCCGTTCCCGGGCCATTAATTTTCGCCAGCCCACGTCATGGGCAGCACAAGTTGTACATTCAGCCTCGCCGTTCTGACGGGGCTGTGTTAGCATTACCCCTTCGTGAATCCACCTTCCAGCGTTTCAGAGCCTGCCAATGAGTTATCAGGTCTTAGCCCGAAAATGGCGCCCACAAACCTTTGCTGACGTCGTCGGCCAGGAACATGTGCTGACCGCACTGGCGAACGGCTTGTCGTTAGGGCGTATTCATCATGCTTATCTTTTTTCCGGCACCCGTGGCGTCGGAAAAACCTCTATCGCCCGACTGCTGGCGAAGGGGCTAAACTGCGAAACCGGCATTACCGCGACGCCGTGCGGCGTATGCGATAACTGCCGTGAAATCGAGCAGGGGCGCTTTGTCGATTTGATTGAAATCGACGCCGCCTCGCGCACTAAAGTTGAAGATACCCGCGACCTGCTGGATAACGTTCAGTACGCTCCGGCGCGTGGTCGTTTTAAAGTCTATCTGATCGACGAAGTGCATATGCTGTCGCGTCACAGCTTTAACGCACTGTTAAAAACCCTTGAAGAGCCGCCAGAGCACGTCAAGTTCCTGCTGGCGACGACCGATCCGCAGAAATTGCCGGTGACGATTTTGTCACGCTGTCTGCAATTCCATCTCAAGGCGCTGGATGTCGAGCAAATTCGCCATCAGCTTGAGCACATCCTCAACGAAGAACATATCGCCCACGAGCCACGTGCGTTGCAGCTGCTGGCGCGCGCCGCTGAAGGCAGCCTGCGAGACGCCTTAAGTCTGACCGACCAGGCAATTGCCAGCGGTGACGGCCAGGTTTCAACCCAGGCGGTCAGTGCGATGCTGGGTACGCTTGACGACGATCAGGCGCTGTCGCTGGTTGAAGCGATGGTCGAGGCCAACGGCGAGCGCGTAATGGCGCTGATTAATGAAGCCGCTGCCCGTGGTATCGAGTGGGAAGCGTTGCTGGTGGAAATGCTCGGTCTGTTGCACCGCATTGCGATGGTACAACTTTCGCCTGCTGCACTTGGCAACGACATGGCCGCCATCGAGCTGCGGATGCGTGAACTGGCGCGCACCATACCGCCGACGGATATTCAGCTTTACTATCAGACGCTGTTGATTGGTCGCAAAGAATTACCGTATGCGCCGGACCGCCGCATGGGCGTTGAGATGACGCTGCTGCGCGCGCTGGCGTTCCATCCGCGTATGCCGCTGCCTGAGCCAGAAGTGCCACGCCAGTCCTTTGCGCCCGTCGCGCCAACGGCGGTAATGACGCCAACCCAGGTGCCGCCACAACCGCAATCAGCGCCACAGCAGGCACCGACTGTACCGCTCTCAGAAACCACCAGCCAGGTGCTGGCGGCGCGTCAGCAACTGCAGCGCGCTCAGGGAGCAACCAAAGCAAAAAAGAGTGAACCGGCAGCCGCTACCCGCGCGCGGCCGGTGAATAACGCTGCGCTGGAAAGACTGGCTTCGGTCACCGATCGCGTTCAGTCGCGTCCGGTGCCATCGGCGCTGGAAAAAGCGCCAGCCAAAAAAGAAGCGTATCGCTGGAAATCTACAACCCCAGTGATGCAGCAAAAAGAAGTGGTCGCCACGCCGAAGGCGCTGAAAAAAGCGCTGGAGCATGAAAAAACGCCGGAACTGGCGGCGAAGCTGGCGGCAGAAGCCATTGAGCGCGACCCGTGGGCGGCACAGGTGAGCCAACTTTCGCTACCCAAACTGGTCGAGCAGGTGGCGTTAAATGCCTGGAAAGAGGAGAGCGACAACGCAGTATGCCTGCATTTGCGCTCCTCCCAGCGGCATTTGAATAACCGCGGCGCACAGCAAAAACTGGCTGAAGCGTTGAGCACGTTAAAAGGTTCAACGGTTGAACTGACTATCGTTGAAGATGATAATCCCGCGGTGCGCACGCCGCTGGAGTGGCGTCAGGCGATATACGAAGAAAAACTTGCGCAGGCGCGCGAGTCCATTATTGCGGATAATAATATTCAGACCCTGCGTCGATTCTTTGATGCGGAGCTGGATGAAGAAAGTATCCGCCCCATTTGATCGTAAGCACTGCTTACGATCGTCATCCTTAACGTGATTGAGAGAGAAACCTATGTTTGGTAAAGGCGGTCTGGGCAACCTGATGAAGCAAGCCCAGCAGATGCAAGAAAAAATGCAGCAGATGCAGGAAGAAATCGCGAAGCTGGAAGTGACTGGCGAATCCGGTGCTGGTCTGGTGAAAGTGACCATCAATGGCGCTCACAACTGCCGTCGCGTAGAGATCGACCCGAGCCTGCTGGAAGACGACAAAGAGATGCTGGAAGATTTGGTCGCTGCGGCATTCAACGACGCAGCGCGTCGCATCGAAGAAACCCAGAAAGAAAAAATGGCCTCTGTTTCCTCCGGAATGCAGCTGCCGCCAGGCTTTAAGATGCCGTTCTGATGCAAACCAGCCCGCTGTTAACACAGCTTATGGAAGCACTGCGCTGTCTGCCGGGCGTTGGCCCGAAGTCGGCGCAGCGTATGGCGTTCACGCTGCTTCAGCGCGATCGTAGCGGCGGGATGCGTCTGGCGCAGGCGCTCACCCGGGCGATGTCGGAAATCGGCCACTGCGCCGATTGCCGCACCTTCACTGAACAGGAAGTCTGTAATATCTGTTCGAATCCGCGTCGTCAGGAAAACGGTCAAATCTGCGTGGTAGAGAGTCCGGCGGACATCTACGCCATTGAGCAGACGGGGCAGTTTTCCGGTCGTTATTTTGTGTTGATGGGGCATCTGTCACCGCTGGACGGTATTGGCCCGGATGATATCGGACTTGATCGACTGGAACAGCGTCTGGCGGCAGAAAAAATCACCGAAGTGATCCTCGCCACCAACCCGACGGTCGAAGGTGAAGCCACCGCCAACTATATTGCCGAGCTTTGCGCGCAATATGACGTGGAAGCCAGCCGAATCGCTCATGGCGTACCGGTTGGCGGCGAGCTGGAAATGGTCGACGGCACCACGTTGTCGCATTCCCTTGCCGGGCGTCATAAGATTCGTTTTTAAGCAAACGAGAGCAGGATCACCTGCTCTCGCTTGAAATTATCCTTCCTTGTCCCCATTTACCCCTCATCCTGTTTTTAACCTTAAAATGGCATTATTGAGGTAGACCTACATGAAAGGACAAGAAACTCGTGGTTTTCAGTCAGAAGTGAAGCAGCTTCTGCACCTGATGATCCATTCTCTCTATTCCAATAAAGAAATCTTCCTGCGTGAGCTTATCTCTAACGCCTCCGATGCGGCGGACAAGCTGCGTTTCCGCGCGCTCTCTAACCCGGATCTGTACGAAGGTGACGGCGAACTGCGCGTTCGTGTTTCTTTCGATAAAGACAAGCGCACGCTGACCATTTCCGATAACGGCGTGGGGATGACCCGCGACGAAGTGATTGACCATCTGGGGACTATCGCTAAATCCGGCACCAAATCATTCCTCGAATCCCTGGGTTCTGACCAGGCGAAAGACAGCCAGCTGATCGGTCAGTTTGGTGTTGGTTTCTACTCCGCGTTTATCGTGGCCGATAAAGTGACCGTGCGTACTCGTGCGGCGGGCGAAAAACCAGAAAACGGCGTGTTCTGGGAATCGGCTGGTGAAGGTGAATACACCGTTGCCGACATCACCAAAGAAGATCGTGGCACTGAAATCACCCTGCATCTGCGTGAAGGCGAAGACGAGTTCCTCGATGATTGGCGCGTGCGCTCCATCATCAGCAAATACTCCGACCATATCGCGCTGCCGGTAGAGATCGAAAAACGCGAAGAGAAAGATGGCGAAACCGTTATCTCCTGGGAGAAAATCAACAAAGCGCAGGCGCTGTGGACCCGTAACAAGTCGGAAATCACCGATGAAGAGTACAAAGAGTTCTACAAACATATCGCCCATGACTTTAACGATCCGCTGACCTGGAGCCACAACCGCGTTGAAGGTAAGCAGGAGTACACCAGCCTGCTGTACATCCCGTCGCAGGCACCGTGGGATATGTGGAACCGCGATCATAAGCACGGCCTGAAACTGTACGTCCAGCGCGTGTTCATCATGGACGACGCAGAACAGTTCATGCCGAACTATCTGCGCTTCGTGCGTGGTCTGATTGACTCCAGCGATCTGCCGCTGAACGTTTCCCGTGAAATCCTCCAGGACAGCACCGTAACCCGCAATCTGCGCAATGCGCTGACCAAGCGTGTGCTGCAAATGCTGGAAAAACTGGCGAAAGACGACGCGGAAAAATACCAGACCTTCTGGCAACAGTTTGGCCTGGTACTGAAAGAAGGTCCGGCGGAAGATTTCGCTAACCAGGAAGCGATCGCCAAACTGCTGCGTTTTGCATCTACCCATACCGATTCTTCTGCGCAGACCGTGTCTCTGGAAGACTACGTTTCCCGCATGAAAGAAGGGCAGGAGAAAATCTACTACATCACCGCAGACAGCTATGCGGCAGCGAAGAGCAGCCCGCACCTGGAACTGCTGCGTAAGAAAGGCATCGAAGTTCTGCTGCTTTCTGACCGCATCGATGAGTGGATGATGAACTATCTGACTGAGTTCGATGGCAAGCCGTTCCAGTCTGTGTCTAAAGTTGACGAGTCGCTGGAAAAACTGGCTGACGAAGTTGATGAGAGCGCGAAAGAAGCGGAGAAAGCACTGACTCCGTTCATCGACCGCGTAAAAGCCCTGCTCGGCGAGCGCGTGAAAGATGTCCGTCTGACTCATCGTCTGACCGATACACCAGCGATCGTTTCTACCGACGCGGACGAAATGAGCACCCAGATGGCGAAACTGTTCGCCGCAGCGGGCCAGAAAGTGCCAGAAGTGAAATACATCTTCGAACTGAACCCGGATCACGTACTGGTGAAACGTGCGGCAGATACTGAAGATGAAGCCAAGTTCAGCGAGTGGGTAGAACTGCTGCTGGATCAGGCGCTGCTGGCAGAACGCGGTACGCTGGAAGATCCGAACCTGTTTATTCGTCGTATGAACCAGTTACTGGTTTCCTGATGTAATGCCGGATGAATTTTATCCGGCATACAGCTGAATGTGGTGCCGGATGACCTTCGTGTCATCCGGCATTTTTCTTTTCATCCTCTGCACTTTCCGCAAATTATCTCACCATTAACCGTTTCAGCCCCGGGCGCCTTTCTTGAGGCAATCGCCTGTTGGTGGTATCGTTTATCGCTTTTTCAAAAAATTCGACACAATTTAAGGGGATTTTCGCAATGCGTATCATTCTGCTTGGCGCTCCGGGCGCGGGGAAAGGGACTCAGGCTCAGTTCATCATGGAGAAATATGGTATTCCGCAAATCTCCACTGGCGATATGCTGCGTGCCGCAGTCAAATCTGGCTCCGAGCTGGGTAAACAAGCTAAAGACATTATGGACGCTGGCAAACTGGTCACCGATGAACTGGTGATCGCGCTGGTTAAAGAGCGCATTGCTCAGGAAGATTGCCGTAATGGTTTCCTGTTGGACGGCTTCCCGCGTACCATTCCGCAGGCAGACGCGATGAAAGAAGCGGGCATCAACGTTGATTACGTTCTGGAATTCGACGTACCGGACGAGCTGATTGTTGATCGTATCGTCGGTCGCCGCGTTCACGCGCCGTCTGGTCGTGTATATCACGTTAAATTCAATCCGCCGAAAGTAGAAGGCAAAGACGACGTGACCGGTGAAGAGCTGACTACCCGTAAAGACGATCAGGAAGAAACCGTACGTAAACGTCTGGTTGAATACCATCAGATGACTGCACCGCTGATTGGCTACTACTCCAAAGAAGCGGAAGCGGGTAACACCAAATACGCGAAAGTTGACGGCACCAAACCGGTTGCTGAAGTTCGCGCGGCTCTGGAAAAAATCCTCGGCTAATCAAGCCGCAGCAGATCTGCTCTCGGGCAGGTCTGCGTATCCTCCTCAGGCCAGACCTTTCACAGCAATTAGTTCTTCTTCCTCACTTTTCCGCTACAATTATCAACAAGTTGAATCGATAAGAGGCGGTAATGCGTCAGACTAAAACCGGTATCTTGCTGGCAAACCTGGGGACGCCCGATGCCCCCACTCCTGAAGCGGTAAAACGCTATCTGAAACAATTTTTAAGCGATAGACGCGTGGTCGATACCTCACGGCTGTTGTGGTGGCCGTTGCTGCGTGGTGTGATTTTGCCGCTGCGCTCACCGCGCGTGGCGAAGCTGTACGCCTCGGTCTGGATGGAAGACGGCTCGCCGCTGATGGTTTACAGCCGCCAGCAACAGCAGGCGCTGGCACAACGTTTACCGGATACGCCAGTGGCGCTGGGCATGAGCTACGGCTCGCCATCACTGGAAAGCGCCGTAGATGAACTACTGGCAGAACATGTTGATCATATTGTGGTGCTGCCGCTCTATCCGCAATACTCCTGTTCAACGGTCGGTGCGGTATGGGATGAACTTGCACGCATTCTCGCGCGCAAGCGTAGCATTCCGGGGATTTCGTTTATTCGTGATTACGCCGATAACCACGATTACATTAATGCGCTGGCAAATAGCGTGCGGGCCTCTTTCGAAAAACATGGCGAGCCGGATCTGCTGCTGCTCTCTTATCATGGCATTCCTCAGCGTTACGCGGATGAAGGTGATGATTACCCGCAGCGTTGCCGCACAACGACGCGTGAACTGGCTTCCGCACTGGGAATGGCACCAGAAAAAGTGATGATGACCTTTCAGTCGCGCTTTGGCCGGGAACCCTGGCTGATGCCTTATACCGACGAAACGCTGAAAATGCTTGGAGAAAAAGGCGTCGGTCATATTCAGGTGATGTGCCCGGGCTTTGCTGCGGATTGTCTGGAGACGCTGGAAGAGATTGCCGAGCAAAACCGTGAAGTCTTCCTCGGCGCTGGCGGGAAAAAATACGAATATATTCCGGCGCTTAATGCTACACCGGAACATATCGAAATGATGGCTAATCTTGTTGCAGCCTATCGCTAAAGAATCGAGCACCGTCGCGTAGAGCATCGTCGGCGGTTTTCATCATCCGTGAATAATGCAAAAAGGCGTGCAGCGTACCGGAGTAGAGTTTGAACTCACAAGGTTGCTGGTGTGCCGCTAACGTCTGGTAAAGCAGGCGACTGTCATCCAGCAGCGGATCGAACTCCGCTCCGGCGATATAACAGGGCGGCACATTTCGAGTGAGATCATTATTAAACAGGCAGTAATACGGCGACTCGCGATCCGCTTCGCTGCCTAAATATGCCTCTTCATACATCTGCAAATCCTGTTGCGTTAAGCCATCCCAGGCACCGCCCAGCAGGCGACGAGTCACGGAATCCCGTAACCCATAAAGTCCATACCACAGCAAAACGCCCACAACCTTACCGCAATCGATCTGTTTATCCCGCAGCCACAAGGCGCTGGCTAGCGCCAGCATTGCGCCAGCGGAATCACCGGCAAAGCCAATACGTGACATATTGATTTGATAATCGCCCGCCTGCTGGTGGAAGTGACAACAGGCGGCCACGATTTCCTCTATCGCCTGCGGAAAACGCGCTTCTGGCGAAAGGGTGTAATCAATGCCAATCACCGTACACTGAGTGTAGATTGCCAGAAGTCGCATGATGCGATCGTGGGTATCGAGGTTGCCGAGAATAAAACCACCGCCGTGAAGATAAAATAGCGTCGCTGGGCTATCTGAATTTGGACAAAATAAGCGGGCCTCCACTTGTCCATATTTTGTCGGAACTGCGTAATCTCTGGTTTCCATTTCTGGAGCGCCCGCATTCCAGAATTGCCGCTCGAGCGTGTAATGCTGACGCTGCTCGGCAAGTGTTCCTTCTGCGGGCCAGGGCGGTAAATCAGGCTGAAGTGTATTAACAACGGCCCTCATTTCGGCAGAAATCAGTTCCAGTGCGGGTAATTTGTTTTCCATCTTCATAGAAAAACTCCTTTCAAATTACGCCATTGTAAGGAAGCTCTGCCATGATAATGCGATCTCGTCTGCTGATATTGAAACTGGCTGCATCTCGCGCGTTCCCGTGAGATTGTGTTAACATTCGCCGCTCAGTTAACCACCCGTAAAAACAACCATGAAATTTCCCGGTAAACGTAAATCCAAACATTACTTCCCCGTAAACGCACGCGATCCGCTGCTTCAGCAGTTCCAGCCAGAAAACGAAACCAGCGCCGCCTGGGTAGTGGGTATCGACCAGACTCTGGTCGATATAGAAGCGAAAGTGGATGATGAGTTCATTGAACGTTATGGATTAAGTGCCGGGCATTCACTGGTGATTGAAGATGATGTTGCCGAAGCACTCTATCAGGAACTTAAAGAGAAAAACCTGATTACCCATCAGTTTGCGGGTGGCACTATTGGTAACACCATGCATAACTACTCGGTACTGGCGGATGACCGCTCGGTACTACTGGGCGTGATGTGCAGCAATATTGAAATTGGCAGCTACGCCTATCGTTATTTGTGTAATACCTCCAGCCGTACCGATCTTAACTATCTGCAAGGCGTAGACGGCCCGATTGGACGCTGTTTTACGCTGATTGGCGAGTCTGGCGAACGCACTTTTGCCATTAGCCCTGGCCACATGAACCAGCTACGGGCAGAAAGCATTCCGGAAGATGTGATTGCCGGAGCGTCGGCGCTGGTACTCACCTCATATCTGGTGCGCTGCAAGCCGGGCGAACCGATGCCGGAAGCAACCATGAAAGCCATTGAGTACGCGAAGAAATATAACGTACCGGTGGTGCTGACGCTGGGGACTAAATTTGTCATCGCCGAGAATCCGCAGTGGTGGCAGCAATTCCTCAAAGAACACGTTTCCATCCTTGCGATGAACGAAGAAGAAGCCGAAGCGTTGACCGGAGAGAGCGATCCGCTGCTGGCGTCTGACAAGGCGCTGGACTGGGTGGATCTGGTGCTGTGCACCGCCGGGCCAATCGGTTTGTATATGGCGGGCTTTACTGAAGACGAAGCGAAACGCAAAACCCAGCATCCGCTGCTGCCGGGCGCTATCGCGGAATTTAACCAGTATGAGTTTAGCCGCGCCATGCGCCACAAGGATTGCCAGAATCCGCTGCGCGTCTATTCGCACATTGCGCCGTATATGGGCGGACCAGAAAAAATCATGAACACCAACGGTGCCGGAGATGGGGCGCTGGCGGCGCTGTTGCATGACATTACCGCTAACAGTTATCACCGTAGCAGCGTACCAAATTCCAGCAAGCATAAATTCACCTGGCTGACGTATTCGTCATTAGCGCAGGTGTGTAAATATGCCAACCGTGTGAGCTATCAGGTACTGAACCAGCATTCTCCACGCTTAACGCGCGGGCTGCCGGAGCGTGAAGACAGCCTGGAAGAATCTTACTGGGATCGTTAAGTTATCGTCGGTTCGTAGGCCAGATAAGGCGTTCACGCCGCATCTGGCATTTGGCTCTCGATGCCTGATGCGACGCTGGCCGCGTCTTATCAGGCCTACATATCCGCGCCTGTTATCAGGCAACCACCGTTTACCCCGTCACCACTTCACCTGCCGGTGGCGTTTCCAGCAGTTCCAGCATGGTGCGGGCAATTTCACGCTCGCCCATCACCACCTGATTCGCGCCACGTTCGGTGATATATGCCACCTCGTCGTCATAATGGGCGCGGGCGATAATCTCAATATCCGGGTTTTTCGCGCGAGCAGACGCCACAATCTCGCCTGCTTCGTAACCGTTGGGAATCGTCAGGATCAGCCATTTTGCGCATTCCAGATGCGCCAGTTGCATGATCTCTTCGTTAGCCGCGTTGCCTAATACCGCCCGGACTCCGCGCTCACGCAGTTCGTCGACGCGAGTACGTGACGTCTCAATCACCACTAAAGGAATATCAGACGCGAGCAATTTCTCCCCCAGCAGGCTGCCCACACGACCATAACCTACCAGCAGCGCATGGTTGCAGATATCCACCGGAATCTGCTTCTCTTCTTCGATAGCTTCCTCCAGCGTCTGCTCTTCCAGCGTTTCGGTTTTCGCCAGGTATTTCTCCAGCAGCGCGAACAGCACCGGGTTGAGCATAATCGACAAAATCGCCCCCGCCAGCACCAGGTTTTGCCCCGCCTGCGGCAGCAGATTCAATGCCATCCCCAGTCCCGCCAGGATAAAGGCGAACTCACCAATCTGCGCCAGGCTGGCGGCGATGGTCAACGCCGTACGCTGGGAGTGGCCAAACAACCGGACGAGGAAGAGCGCCGCGACCGATTTACCAAACAGAATAATCGCCAGCGTAGCCAGCACCGCCAACGGCTGCTGAATCAGGATTAACGGATCAAACAACATCCCGACAGAGACGAAGAACAACACTGCAAACGCATCACGTAATGGCAGCGTATCGTGGGCGGCACGGTGGCTAAGTTCGGACTCATTCAGCACCATCCCGGCAAAGAACGCGCCGAGTGCAAAGGAGACGTCAAACAGCTCCACCGCGCCAAAAGCAATCCCTAACGCCAGCGCCAGCACCGACAGGGTAAACAACTCGCGCGAACCCGTTGCCGCGCTACGTGCCATAATCCACGGCACCAGACGGCGACCTACCAACATCATAATGGCAATAAACGCGACAACTTTGCCGATAGTGATACTCATATCCAGCGCCAGCGTCGCAAAGCCCACATCGCCCTGTTCCAGCATTCCGGCTACCGCTGGCAGCAACACCAGCGTCAGGACCATCACCAGGTCTTCCACAATCAGCCAGCCGATGGCGATTTGCCCTCGCTGGCTGTCTATTAATTGCCGTTCTTCAAGTGCACGAAGTAACACTACCGTACTGGCGGTGGAAAGACACAAACCGAACACGATACCAGTCATCAACGACCAGCCCAGCACGGCGGAGAGCGCCATACCCAGCAGTGTCGCCACGGCTATCTGGGCAATTGCGCCGGGAATGGCGATGGACTTTACCGCCATCAAATCCTTGAGCGAAAAATGCAAACCGACGCCGAACATCAGCAAAATAACGCCCAGTTCCGCCAGTTCAGGCGCAAGTTTTGTATCGGCAACAAAACCTGGGGTAAAGGGGCCTGCCAGCACACCCGCTAACAGATATCCCACCAGAGGAGAAATACGCAGTTTATTGGCCAGCATGCCGAGGATAAAGGCAAGCACAAGGCCGCCAACAATTGTGGTGATAAGCGGGGTGGCGTGATGCATTCCGTCTCCTTTTCCTGGTGGTGGTTGTCCATATTTTGGCCGGGAAAACCAAAATTACAGGTAATAGTTTATGACAATTTCATAGATGATGTTTATGAATAATTGTTGAATTTTGCAGAAAAATGGAATTAGCCGCAAAAAAGGCACGGATCGGAAAAGTGATGAGGTGTATGAAGAGGAAAGGCTTATGGTTACTGCAAAATGAAGCAGCCAAAGTTTACCTTTGGCTGCCGGGAATTCAGGATTTATGCCGATTATCAGGTAAGAATATGGTCAACATTCCAAGAAGCGGCAGGAAAGCACATATTTTATAAACTAACTCGATACTGGTATGGTCGGCGATAAGCCCCAGAACTGCGGCTCCAAGGCCACCCATGCCAAAAGCAAAACCGAAAAAGAGCCCGGAAACCATGCCGATACGCCCTGGAAGCAGCTCTTGCGCATAAACCAGAATGGCAGAAAACGCAGAGGCGAGGATAAATCCAATAATCACCGTCAAAACCCCCGTCCAGTGCAGGCTTGCGTACGGTAAAATAAGCGTAAAAGGCGCAACGCCGAGGATAGAGCCCCAAATTACATATTTTCGACCAATCTTATCGCCAACAGGCCCGCCAATCACCGTCCCCGCCGCAACGGCAAACAGGAAGGCAAACAGATGAAGTTGGGCATTCTGGATGGATAATCCGAATTTTTCCATCAGATAAAAGGTGTAATAGCTGCTGATGCTCGCCATATAGAAATATTTCGAGAAAATCAGCACTAACAGTACGCAAACAGCCAGCACGACCTTATTTCGTGGCAGCGGATTGATTATTGGCGCTTTCGGCTTGCCTTTACTCATTCGGTGCTGCGCAGAGTACCAGCGGCTGATTTGCGCCAACACCACGATTGCCAGCAGTGCCGCCAGTACAAACCATGCAACGTTGCCTTTGCCATAGGGGGCGATGAGCACCGCCGCCAGCAAAGGCCCCAACGAACTGCCAAAGTTACCGCCGACCTGGAAGATGGATTGCGCCAGACCATGACGTCCGCCAGACGCCATACGTGCCACGCGGGAAGATTCTGGATGAAAGACCGACGAACCGGTACCGACCAGCGCTGCCGCCAGCAACACCGAGCCAAAACTGCCCGCCAGTGCCAGCAATACCAGGCCGCTTAAGGTAAAGCACATGCCAATTGGCAACGACCACGGCATTGGGTATTTATCTGTCCAGTAGCCGACGACCGGTTGCAGCAGCGAAGAGGCGAGCTGGAAGGTGAGGGTTATCAGCCCAATCTGCATAAACGTCAGGGAAAACTCTGACTGTAATAGCGGATAAATCGCCAGAATCAGCGATTGGATCATGTCGTTCAGCAGATGTGAGAGGCTGATAGCACCTAAAATACCAAACGATGTTCGGGCCTTGGTGGCCGACGCAGTCGCGCCCGCCACAGGCTGGGATTGTTCACTCATTGCCATAGGAAAGTCACTTTTTTAGAGTTGCGATGTAAAAATTTATCTTAATTGTGATTATTACCTGACTAACATACCTGCACGTGCCTTTTGAAGGAAGTCTCAATGTGGAAAACAGAATTTCCAATCTGGATGTAGATTTATCGTAACCGAACGCAGACTTGTCTATGATGTCGCGTCATACTAATTTTCAACACGTTATTATCTGGTCAGGGAGAGAAGTATGAAATTATTGCAGCGGGGTGTGGCATTAGCACTGTTAACCACATTGTCACTGGCGAGTGAAACTGCGTTGGCCTATGAGCAGGATAAAACCTATAAAATTACGGTTCTGCATACCAACGACCATCACGGTCATTTCTGGCGCAATGAATATGGCGAATACGGTCTGGCGGCACAAAAAACGCTGGTGGACGGTATTCGTAAAGAGGTCGCTGCTGAAGGCGGGAGCGTGCTGCTACTTTCTGGTGGCGACATTAATACCGGTGTGCCGGAATCCGATTTGCAGGACGCAGAGCCAGATTTTCGCGGCATGAATCTGGTGGGCTATGATGCAATGGCGATTGGTAATCATGAATTTGATAACCCGCTCACCGTATTACGCCAGCAGGAAAAGTGGGCAAAGTTCCCGTTGCTCTCTGCCAATATCTATCAAAAAAGTACCGGCGAGCGCCTGTTTAAACCCTGGGCGCTGTTTAAACGCCAGGATCTGAAAATCGCCGTTATCGGTTTAACAACTGATGAAACAGCGAAATTAGGTAACCCAGAAAACTTCACCGACATTGAATTCCGTAAACCTGCCGACGAAGCCAAACTGGTGATCCAGGAGCTGCAACAGACAGAAAAGCCGGACATTATTATCGCGGCGACCCATATGGGGCATTACGACAACGGTGAGCACGGTTCTAACGCGCCGGGTGATGTAGAGATGGCGCGCAGTTTACCTGCCGGATCGCTGGCGATGATTGTCGGCGGACATTCGCAAGATCCCGTCTGTATGGCAGCTGAAAATAAAAAGCAGGTAGATTACGTTCCTGGTACACCATGCAAACCGGATCAACAAAACGGCATCTGGATTGTACAAGCGCATGAGTGGGGCAAGTACGTTGGTCGGGCCGACTTTGAGTTTCGCAACGGCGAAATGAAAATGGTCAACTACCAGCTGATTCCGGTGAACCTGAAGAAAAAAGTCACCTGGGAAGACGGGAAAAGCGAGCGTGTGCTGTACACCCCGGAAATCGCCGAGAATCAGCAAATGATCTCGCTGTTATCGCCTTTCCAGAACAAGGGCAAAGCGCAGCTGGAAGTGAAAATTGGCGAAACCAATGGTCGTCTGGAAGGCGATCGTGACAAAGTGCGTTTTGTACAGACCAATATGGGACGATTGATTCTGGCAGCCCAAATGGATCGTACTGGTGCCGACTTCGCGGTGATGAGCGGAGGCGGAATTCGTGATTCTATCGAGGCAGGCAATATCAGCTATAAAAACGTGCTGAAAGTGCAGCCGTTCGGCAATGTGGTGGTGTATGCCGACATGACCGGTAAAGAGGCGATTGATTACCTGACTGCCGTCGCGCAGATGAAGCCGGATTCCGGTGCCTACCCGCAATTTGCCAACGTCAGCTTTGTGGCGAAAGACGGCAAACTCAACGACCTGAAAATTAAAGGCGAACCGGTCGATCCGGCAAAAACCTACCGCATGGCAACATTAAACTTTAATGCTACTGGCGGTGATGGTTACCCGCGCCTTGATAACAAACCGGGATATGTGAATACCGGCTTTATTGATGCCGAAGTGCTGAAAGCGTATATCCAGAAAAACTCGCCGCTGGATGCGAATGCTTATGAGCCGAAAGGTGAGGTGAGCTGGCAGTAATCTGAAAGTGCCGGATGCTCACATCCGGCACGATGCTTAATCGCGGCGAGCGATATCGGCAAATTTGGCATCGAGGATCTTCGCCAGATCGCTTGCCGCCAGTTCGATATCCAGCCCGCGTTTACCGCCGGAAACATAAATAGTGGCAAATTCTTGTGCGGGGGCGTCGATAATCGTCGGCAGACGTTTTTTCTGCCCTAGTGGGCTAATTCCACCAACCAGATATCCCGTTGAACGCTGCGCGACCATCGGATCGGCCATCTCTACTTTCTTGGCTCCCAGCGCCTTAGCCACTTTTTTGAGATCCAATTGACCTGCGACCGGCGTGACGGCCACTGCCAGATGTTTCATATCGCCGTTCACTGCGACCAGCAGCGTTTTGTAGACCTGATCCGGATTCAAACCTAATTTTTTGACGACTTCATCGCCAAAATTGGTTTCAGCCGGATCGTGTTCGTAGGTATGAACCTGAAAAGAAATTTTGTTTTTTTCGAGTAATTTAACTGCGGGTGTCATCGTAATTTTCCTGCCTCAAACAAAAAACGGAGAAAGCATACGCCTGATGGCGGCCCAAAAAAAAGTGTCATCTTGCCTAAGAGTATTGGCAGGATGGTGAGATTGAGCGACAATCGACTTACACCGTCGTTTAAAGCGACGGCATAATAATAAAAATATGAAATTCCTCTTTGACGGGCCAATAGCGATATTGGCCATTTTTTTAGCGCAACATCTGCGGCAAATTTCCTTCTCCATACAGATGTAAAGCACCGACCGCGACCACATAGCGCCCCGGCGGCATGGCGCGTAATTTATCCCGCCAGGCAAGATTGCGCTGGTGCATCAGGACATCATACAGCGACTGGCTAAACGTATTGGGCAGCGTTATTTCATTATTTTGCGGCGGCGCATTCAGCCACCAGCTCATCATTTGTTGCAGCAACCGTGCATTGGTATGCCAGTGAGTCAGCGTATCGTCCAGCAGCGCCTGTCCTTTGTCGGGAAGCTGGAGCAACATGGCAATTTGCTTTTCTGCCCCTTCCAGTTCAATTACAGGTTTATGTTGTTGCTTCGCCGCCTGCAATAACTGGTAATCGATACCGTATTCTGCCCGCAGCCCCAGCTTTTGTGCCTGCGTCGCCTGAAGAACCATCGCGATTTGCCACAGCGGTTGAGTAGAAAAGAGTGAGGGAGAAATGCCCATCTCCTGGCTAATGTGCTGCAGATTTTGCAATTGTTCTTCACTAATGCGCTCTTCCAGCGCCTCGCAGGCTGGCAAATTGGCAAAAGGTGTATCGCTGGTGGAAACATCCGCCTCGACGATCAGCGCATCGGCGTTTTTGAGCTTTTTGAGCAAACGGGTGGGCAGGGGAGCCATATCGTGACTCCCCATATGAATACTGCCAATCAGATGAAAATGGCGATTGCCGGGAAGAGAGATATCGATGGCAGGCCAGGTGTAATGATTACCGCGCAGCGCGGCCCAAAGCGTTTTTACCCGGTACAACAGATCCATACGACCTCCCTTTGTGAAATATCATGCTAGCGCGCGGGGAGGGATGGCGCAAATGGAGTTGATTATTGCACTTGTGCACAGTGCTTGTGTGCATTACAATGATTAAATAATGGACAAGGAGATGAGAGTGGAATGGCTCAAAAGAAAAATATAAGGAGTTTTCGTGATGCCTGGTTGGCTGATTTTTTTGTCCATTCAACGCCACATCGAAAGATCCCTGCTGAAATCCATACCACGTTATCACGAAAGTTGGACATCATTAATGCTGCCACTTCTCATCGGGATTTACGCTCCCCTCCGGGGAACCGATACGAAGAGTTATCCGGGAAATTACAGGAATACTCCTCCATTAGAGTGAATAAACAGTACCGACTGATATTTAAATGGGTTAATGGCAAGGCCGAAGAATTGTTTTTAGATCCACACAACTACTAAAACATAGCTGTCGTATTGACGAGAAAGGTAAAACCATGAAACAGGCAACAAGAAAACCGACGACACCCGGAGATATTCTTCTCTATGAATATCTGGAACCGCTCGATTTGAAAATCAATGAGTTAGCAGAGTTGCTGCATGTTCATCGTAATAGCGTCAGTGCACTGATCAATAACAATCGTAAACTCACCACTGAAATGGCATTCCGTCTGGCGAAAGTTTTTGATACCACAGTCGATTTTTGGCTAAACCTCCAGGCGGCGGTTGATCTTTGGGAAGTTGAAAACAACATGCGTACCCAAGAAGAATTGGGACGGATTGAAACAGTGGCTGAGTATTTGGCTCGCCGTGAAGAGCGTGCAAAAAAGGTCGCGTAAGGTCAAAACATCGCTTCATCTCGTAGGTCGGATAAGGCGTTCACGCCGCATCCGAGCACCATTGCCTGATGCGACGCTGGCGCGTCTTATCAGACCTACAAACCAATGCCTGAACCGTAGGCCGGATAAGGCGTTTACGCCGCATCCGGCAGTCATGCGCCGATGCCAAATGCGCCGCCCTAAAGCAGCGCATCCGCAATGACGTACTTATTCCTTCGGTTTAAACCGCAGCAATCGGTTGGCGTTACTCACTACGGTAATCGACGAGAGCGCCATTGCCGCTCCGGCAACTACCGGGTTAAGCAGTGTTCCAGTGAACGGCCACAAAATACCGGCGGCGACCGGAATACCGATACTGTTGTAGATAAACGCGCCGAGCAGGTTCTGCTTCATGTTGCGCAGCGTTGCGCGGGAAATAGCGAGCGCATCCGCAACACCCATCAGGCTATGGCGCATCAGGGTAATCGCCGCGGTTTCAATGGCAACATCACTGCCGCCACCCATCGCAATACCGACATCCGCCTGGGCCAGCGCTGGCGCGTCGTTAATGCCGTCGCCCACCATTGCCACCTGACGTCCTTCACTTTGCAGACGTTTGATCGCTTCGGCTTTACCGTCCGGCAGCACCCCGGCAATCACTTCATCAATTCCCGCTTCTTTGGCGATTGCATTGGCGGTGGTTGGGTTATCCCCGGTCAACATCACCAGACGATATCCCGCTTTATGCAGGCGTTGCAGCGCCGCCACGCTATCACTACGCAACGGATCGCGTACTGCCAGCAGGGCCACCGCTTTCCCGTCAACCGCCAGCAGCACAGGCGTTGCGCCTTGCGATGCCTGAGCTGAAATATCTGCTTCAATCGCTTTAGTATCGACTTGCTGGTCATTTAACAACGCCTGATTACCCAGCAATAACGCATGACCTTCTGCTTCACCGCTCACGCCCAGCCCGCGCAATGTGCGGAAACCGTTGACCTGCGGTAGCTGCATATCGCCTGCTTTATCGAGGATCGCTCGTGCCAGCGGATGGCTGGAACCTTGCTCCAGCGCCGCCGCCAGACGCAATGCCTGCGCTTCATCAACATCAGCAAACGTTTTCACTGCGACAACCTGTGGCTTCCCTTCGGTCAGCGTCCCGGTTTTATCGAACACGACGGTATCGAGCGTACTGGCGCGTTGCAGTGCGTCGGCGTCTCGCACCAGCACGCCAAACTCAGCCGCCCGCCCGACGCCAGAAATAATCGACATCGGCGTCGCCAGCCCCAGCGCACACGGACAGGCGATAATCAGCACTGTGGTGGCAATCACCAGGGTATAGACAATCTGCGGTGCCGGACCAAAGAAATACCAGATTGCCGCACTGACCAGCGCAATCACCACTACCACCGGCACAAACACGGCAGAGATTTTATCCGCCAGCTGACCGATTTCTGGCTTGCTGCTCTGGGCCTGGCGCACCATACGAATAATCCGCGACAGCGTGGTATGGCTGCCAACCGCACTGGCGCGAAACAGCACGCTACCGTCCTGTACCACTGTCCCGGCATGGACGCTATCGCCTTCGCCTTTTTGCTGCGGGATTGGTTCGCCCGTCAGCATCGCTTCATCCAGCCACGCTTCGCCTTGTGTAATTTCACCATCTACCGGCACGCGGTCGCCCGTCGTCAGGCGCAGTAGCATGCCTGGCTGAACTTCCGCCAGCGGCACGCTTTTTTCACCTTCGTCAGTAACCAGTCGTGCCGTCGGCGGGGTTAAATCGAGTAATTTCTCCAGCGCCTTTGAAGAACGCTGACGTGCGCGTGCTTCCAGCATATGGCCGAGATTAATCAGACCGATAATCATCGCGCTGGCTTCGTAATAAAGATGCCGCGCTTCCATCGGGAACCACTGCGGCCACAGGTTGACGCTCATCGAATAGAGCCACGCCACGCCCGTACCCAGCGCCACCAGCGTATCCATCGTCGCCGCACCGTTGCGCAGGCTTTTCCACGCGCTGCGGTAAAAATGTCCGCCCGCGAAGACCATCACCGCCAGGGTTATCAGGCCGATAACCAGCCACAGGCTGCGGTTGTCAGCGGTGACCATCATGTTATCGCCGATCATCCCCCAGACCATCACCGGGATACCCACCGCCAGGGCGACAATCGCCTGCCAGCGGAAGCGCTTCATTGTAGCGATGGCGGTTTCCTGCTGGCGCTCACGGCGTTTAGCGTCATCTTCAATCGCTTCCGCGCCGTAACCTGCTTTCTCCACCGCCTGCACTAAATCTTGTGGGGAGGCACTGCCCATCACCAGCGCAGTACGCTCCGCCAGGTTTACCCGTGCCTGGGTGACGCCCGGTACGCTTTGCAGCGCATTTTGTACGCGGGTGACACAGCTGGCGCAGCTCATGCCGCTCAGCAGCAACTGCTGGCTGTCATCGTCATCGGCGGTCGCTGCCGGAAGCTCATCAGAAACCGCTGTCAGTGCTTCCGACGGGATTGATGACTCCGCCAGCGGTTTAGCCTTTGGGTGGCTTACAGATGCGTCATAACCCGCTTGTTTGATGGTTTCGATCAGCTGTTCTGCACTGGCAGTGCCGGTAACGTGTGCTTCAGTGACAGACACATCAGCCTGCTCAACGTCTGGGCGCTGTTCGAGACTTTCTTTCACGCGTTTAACGCAGTGACCGCAGGACAGGCCGTCCAGGGTCAGGTCGATAGTTTGAGACATAGTTCACTCCTTTAAGACAGTGTTGACTGACTGTGATAAAGGGTAAACCTTCCAGCAAGGGGAAGGTCAAGAAATTATTTATCAGCGAAATGAAAAGTCGGCAGAGATTAAAAAATTGGCGCAATTAGCATCAGAATTAGACATTTATCTCTTTGTTTTCCTTTATCTAAAGTACGGGTGCTAAGTTAAATCAGGATGCCTGAAAACTGGCATCGGGGTGAGGAAATACCTCCCGCATCTATAAAAAGGAGTTAACAAAAGATGTTAGATGCAAACAAATTACAACAAGCAGTGGATCAGGCGTATACCCAATTTCACTCACTTAGCGGCGGACAAAACGCCGACTACATCCCCTTTCTGGCGAATGTCCCCAGCCAACTGGCGAGCGTCGCTATCGTAACCTGCGATGGCAATATCTATAGTGCCGGTGACAGTGATTACCGCTTTGCGCTGGAATCCATCTCCAAAGTCTGTACGCTAGCCCTCGCGTTAGAAGATGTCGGCCCGCAGGCTGTACAAGATAAAATTGGCGCAGATCCCACCGGACTTCCCTTTAACTCGGTCATTGCCTTAGAACTTCATGGTGGCAAACCGTTATCACCGCTGGTTAATGCGGGGGCTATCGCCGCTGTCAGTCTGATTAAAGCCGAGAATGCAGAACAACGCTGGCAGCGAATTTTACATATTCAACAACAGATTGCAGGAGAACAAGTCGCGCTCTCTGACGAAGTCAACCAGTCGGAACAAACAACCAACTTCCATAACCGCGCTATTGCCTGGCTGCTGTACTCCGCCGGATATCTGTATTGCGATGCGATGGAAGCCTGTGATGTCTACACTCGCCAATGTTCCACGCTCATCAATACCGTGGAACTGGCGACGCTTGGCGCGACGCTGGCGGCGGGCGGTGTTAATCCGCTAAGTCAAAAACGTATTCTGCAGGCCGACAACGTGCCGTACATTCTGGCCGAAATGATGATGGAAGGGCTGTATGGTCGCTCCGGTGACTGGGCGTATCGCGTGGGTTTGCCAGGAAAAAGCGGCGTTGGCGGCGGCATTCTGGCGGTCGTACCTGGCGTGATGGGGATTGCCGCGTTCTCCCCGCCGCTGGATGAAGACGGTAATAGTGTTCGGGGTCAGAAAATGGTGGCATCTGTTGCTAACCAACTCGGCTATAACGTGTTTAAGGGCTGATCATGATGAACGCGGAAGGTGATAACGGTAACAAACCCCTCGGGCTATGGAACGTCGTTTCCATTGGCATCGGGGCAATGGTGGGGGCAGGGATCTTTGCCCTGCTGGGGCAGGCGGCGTTGTTAATGGAAGCCTCAACCTGGGTCGCTTTTGCCTTTGGCGGCATAGTGGCGATGTTTTCCGGTTATGCCTATGCGCGGCTTGGGGCGAGTTATCCCAGTAATGGCGGGATTATTGACTTCTTTCGCCGGGGATTAGGGAACGGCGTCTTTTCACTGGCATTATCCTTGCTTTACCTGATGACGCTGGCGGTGAGTATTGCTATGGTTGCCCGCGCATTTGGTGCTTATGCCGTGCAGTTTCTGCATGAAGGCAGCCAGGATGAGCATCTTATTTTGCTGTACGCGCTGGCTATCATTGCTCTGATGACGTTATTCAACTCTTTAAGCAACCACGCGGTAGGCCGACTGGAAGTTATCCTCGTTGGCATCAAAATGATGATCCTGTTGTTGTTGATCATTGCGGGCGTCTGGTCGCTACAACCTGCGCACATTTCTGTCTCCGCGCCACCCACTTCCGGCGCGTTCTTCTCCTGTATCGGGATTACCTTCCTTGCCTACGCGGGCTTTGGCATGATGGCGAACGCAGCGGATAAAGTAAAAGATCCGGCGGTCATTATGCCACGGGCGTTTCTGGTGGCGATTGGCGTTACTACGCTGCTTTACATCGCACTAGCGCTGGTACTGCTTAGCGATGTTTCGGCATTAGAGTTAGAAAAATATGCCGATACCGCGGTAGCGCAGGCCGCTTCTCCGCTGCTCGGGCATGTGGGGTATGTGATTGTGGTGATCGGCGCTTTACTGGCGACGGCTTCAGCCATTAACGCTAACCTGTTCGCGGTATTTAATATCATGGACAACATGGGCAGCGAGCATGAACTGCCGAAGCTAATGAATAAATCCCTGTGGCGGCAGAGCACATGGGGCAACATCATCGTGGTGGTGTTGATCATGCTGATGACGGCGGCGCTGAATTTAGGCTCGCTCGCCAGCGTTGCCAGTGCCACTTTTTTGATCTGTTACCTGGCAGTGTTTATGGTCGCTATCCGCCTGCGTCATGATATTCACGCCTCGTTGCCAATCCTCATCGTTGGCACGCTGGTTATGTTGTTGGTGATCATCGGTTTTATTTACAGCCTGTGGTCCCAGGGCAGCAGTGCGCTGATGTGGATTATAGGCGCACTATTACTAAGCCTTATTGTGGCAATGGTAATGAAACGGAATAAAACGGTATAAACCTTCTTGTGCGCAGTGCTTTCTGCACTGCGCTTTTATTTTTTATCCTTAATTTAATCCCTTGCTTATGCCTTTAATAAATAATTCACACAAAAAAGATATATAGACGATAAAACTGTGATTTCTATCACTTCTTATCGTGGATTATTCTTAACGAGGATGATGGTAAACTAAAAGTCGTAGTGTATTCTTAATAAATAACGTATAAGCTTTTTCACTGCATTTCTTTTAATGGGGGAAGTAAAAACAAAAGAGATGCACAAGTTATTACCCTTCTTAAATAAAATGATGCTGGTTATAAAGATCAGTTAAAATAATGACCTGGAAGGAAGTGACTTATCTATGGCGCGATTACAATTAAAAAACCGTAAAAATAAAGGTCTGATATTTTTAATCAGTTTTATTGTGATGGGTGGAGACACACTTGCTGCGCCATTACCGCAATGGGCGAATGCCCCTGCGGTTACGCCGGTTGCCAGTTTATCGTTACAGGAAAGCATATTGCGTGCCTTTGCGCGAAACCCCGACGTCACCCAACAGGCGGCGCAGATAGGTATTGGTGAAGCGCAAATCGATGAAGCCAAAAGCGCCTGGTATCCGCACATCGGTTTAACGGGTAATGCGGGGCCTTCCCGGCAAACGGACTCCAGCGGCAGGCTGGATAACAACGTTTCTTATGGCATAACCCTGACGCAGCTGGTGTATGACTTTGGTAAAACCAGTAACGATATCAAACTGCAAACTGCTGCTCGTGACAGCTACCGCTTTAAATTGATGGCAACCTTAACCGACGTAGCCGAAAAGACGGCGACGATCTATATGGAAGTCAGTCGTTATCAGGCTTTGTGCGACGCAGCGCAACGTAACATTCACTCTCTGGAAAACGTCTACAACATGGCCGCACTACGCGCCAACGCTGGGCTTAATTCATCATCCGATGAGTTACAGGCGCAAACGCGTATAGCGGGAATGCGCTCGACGCTGGAACAATATCAGGCACAGATGACAAGCGCCAAAGCACAGCTGGCGGTGCTCACAGGCGTACAGCCGGAGGCGATAGCTTCGCCGCCAGCCGCATTAGCCGAACAGCCAGTGTCGCTAAAAAATATCGACTATCAGTCCATCCCGCTGGTACTGGCGGCAGAAAACTTACGCCAGTCTGCCCAGTACGGCGTGGAAAAAACTAAATCGCAATACTGGCCTACGCTCAGTATTCAGGGCGGCAAAACGCGCTACCAGACCAGCGACCGCTCGTATTGGGATGATCAGTTACAACTGAACGTCAACGCGCCGCTGTATCAGGGCGGCGCGGTTTCAGCCCAGGTGCAACAAGCCGAAGGGCAACAAAAAATCTCTGCCTCGCAGGTTGAGCAGGCAAAGCTGGACGTGCTTCAACGAGCGTCGGTGGCGTATGCCAACTGGACTGGCGCACGGGGTCGTGAAGAGGCTGGGTTAGCGCAATCTGAAAGTGCGCACAAAACGAGAGATGTGTACCAAAATGAATATAAATTGGGTAAACGCAGCCTGAATGATCTATTAACCGTCGAGCAAGATGTCTTTCAGGCGCAATCGGCTGAAATAAATGCCAATTATGATGGCTGGGTCGCCGCAGTGAATTATGCCGCTGCGGTTAATAACCTTATTCCATTAGCGGGAATTAAACAGGGCTTATACAACGACTTACCCGACTTGAAATAATCCTGCCATTATTAATATCAGGTATGCATCGTTGTTGAGTGATTACCTTTGTCTTATTTAGATAAATGGACTCGCTAAGGATGTGCGCCATTTATCAGGAATGCCATTATGAGCCTGATTATTGATGTTATTTCGCGAAAAACATCCGTCAAACAAACGCTGATCAATCCTGGCGACGTTACGGTTGTCATTTATGAGCCCTCTGTGGTGCAGGTTCATGCTCAGGCATCTGCCGTTGCGCGTTATGTTCGTGACGGAAATGACTTGTTGATCTATATGCAGGACGGCACGGTGATCCGCTGCAACGGTTATTTCCTGCAAGCGGCAAATACCAGCGAACAATCCGAACTGGTGTTTGCCGATGGTCAACAGCTGACTCATGTCACCTTTGCCGATACCGCGGCAGGTGGATTAGCGCTCGTGGAGCTGACCGCTCAGACTACGGCAATTGAAAGCATTGCGCCGTACCTTGATATCGTCGGCCAGACGACGGCTTTCCCGTGGGGATGGCTGGCGGGGGCGGCGGTAGGTGGCGGCGCGCTTGGCGCTTTACTGGCAAGCGGTGGCGATGATGGCTCAAAAACTGAAGTGGTTAACAACCCACCGCCAGCCGAACCCGGCAACGCCACGCCATCGTTTTTGGTAACCGATAATCAGGGCGATCAACGCGGTATTCTTTCCGCCAACGATACCACCGATGACACTACGCCAACCTTTAGCGGCAGCGGACAGGCGGGGGCGACCATTCAGATTAAAGACAGCAATGGTGACACCATCGCCAGTACTCAGGTTGGTAGCGATGGACGCTGGAGCGTCGATTTGCCCACGCAAAGCGCGGGCGAACATACCTGGTCAGTGGTGCAAATCGTCGGTAGCACCATTACTAACGCCGGTTCGATAACGTTAACCATCGACAATAGTCAGGCCGCCGTACAGCTCGCCACCACCGCAGGCGATAACATCATTAACGCCAGCGAACAGGCCGCTGGATTTACGCTTTCTGGCACCAGTAGCCATCTGGCACAGGGAACAGAACTCACCGTTACGCTAAACGGCAAAACCTACACCACCACCGTTGGGGCTAACGGTGGGTGGAGCGTGCAGGTGCCGACCGCCGATGCGCAAGCGTTAGGCGAAGGGAATCAGGCGGTGCTGGTCAGTGGGAAAGATGCCACGGGCAATACGGTCACTGGCGCGCAACTGTTAACGGTCGATACCCAACCGCCGACACTTGCTATCAACACCATCGCCCAGGACAACATTGTCAGCGCCGCCGAGCATAACGCCGCGCTGGTACTGAGCGGCACATCGAATGCGGAAGCGGGGCAAACCGTAACCCTGAACCTGAACGGCGTCACCCACACAGCAACCGTCGGTAGTGACGGAACCTGGCAAGTGACGCTGCCTGCCGCAGAAGTGCAGGCTCTGGCAGATGGCAACTACACCGTAAACGCCAGCGTCAGCGACCGGGCAGGAAATACCACCAGTAACAATGCGAATTTCGCGGTAGACACCAGTGCGCCTGTGGTTAGCGTTAACACCATCGCTGGCGACGATATTCTTAACACCGCTGAACAGATTGTGGCGCAGATTATTTCCGGTCAGGTCAGTGGGGCTTCTCCGGGGGATATCGTCACCGTGAAGTTAGGTGCCACTGTTCTGACAGGCGTAGTGCTGGCGGACGGCACATGGAATGTGGCGCTGGATCCGGCGGTAACCCGCACCCTGGCGCGTGGCCCTAACGACATCATCGTCACGGTTACCGATGCCGCTGGAAATACCGGTACAGCGACCCATAACATCACGCTGGCAGGCGTCGCGCCGCAGGTGGCAATAGATACCATCAGCGGTGATAACGTACTGAATGCGCTGGAATCTCAGCAGCCGCTCACGTTAAGTGGCACCAGCAATTTACCTGACGGCGGCACGGTTAACGTGACGCTGAATAATGTCACGTATAGCGCTCAGGTCAGCGGCGGCGTCTGGTCGCTGAACGTTCCGGTGAGCGATGTCCTGAATCTGGCAAACACCAATTACACCGTTACCGCCAGCGCCACCGATGTGACCGGCAACACCGGCACCGCGCAGAGCAATTTGCTGGTCGATACGGTGCTGCCGCAGGTGATCATCAACACCTTTGCGGGCGACAACATTGTCAACAACGCCGAAGCGGGGGCAGATCAAACCCTGAGCGGCGTCGTGGTGGGCGCCGCGCAGGGCGATACGGTAACTATTGAGCTGGGCGGCAATACTTACACGGCGACAGTGGGCAGCAATCTCACCTGGAGCGTGAACGTTCCGGCGGCAGATTTACAGGCGCTGGGCGACGGTGCGTTAACCATTAATGCTTCGGTTACCACCGTACATGGCAATACAGGCAGCAGTGCGCTTGATATCACCATCAGTGCCGGGCTGCCGGGGCTGCGCATTGACACCATCGCAGGTGATGATGTGATCAATGCCGTTGAGCAGCAGCAAAACCTGATCATCACCGGTAGTAGTACCAATCTTCCCGCAGGAAGAGTGGTCACTGTTTTGCTCGGTGGCAACACCTACCAGGGGGTGACCGACAGCAACGGCAACTGGCAGGTAGGCGTGCCTGCGGCAGATTTACAGGCGCTGACGCCGGGTACGATAGTGGTTAATGCTAGCGCAACGGACCCGGCCGGGAACCCGGTTTCCATCGATCGCAACGTGGAAGTCAATCCGGGCGCGGTGCTTATCACCATCAATACCGTCTCCGGCGATGACATTATTAATGCCGCAGAAAAAGGCGCGCCGTTAACGCTGACTGGCACCACGCAGCTGGTGGAAACCGGGCAAACCGTGGTAGTGAAATTCGCCGGGCAGACCTTTACCACCACCGTTCAGGCCGGTGGCGGCTGGAGCCTGACCGTTCCCGCCAGTGCGGTAAGCAGCCTGCCCGATGGCGCAGCAGAAATCACCGCGACCGTCACTAATATCAGCGGTAACACTGGCGACACCTCCCGCACCATTACCGTCGACAGTCAGGCGCCAGCCTTAAGTATCGATTCGCTGACCGCCGATAACGTCATCAACGCCGCCGAAAGTGGTCAGGATCTGCAAATCACTGGCACCACTGACGCCCAGCCGGGGCAGACGGTGACCGTCACGCTGAATGGGCAGACGTATCAGGGCGTCGTGCAGGCAGACGGCACCTGGAGTGTGGCCGTACCTGCCGCCAACGTTGGCGCACTGGCTGACGGCAACGCCACGGTCACCGCCAGCGTGAACGATGTCGCGGGTAATCCGACCAGCGTTTCACGCGTAGCGCTGGTCGATGCCACGCCACCTGTAGTAACCATTAATCCGGTGGCGACCGATAACGTCATCAACACGCCGGAACACACTCAGGCGCAAATTATCAGCGGCACGGTCACTGGCGCACAGGCGGGCGATATCGTCACTGTGACGCTGAATAATGTGAATTACACCACGGTGGTGGATGCTTCCGGCAACTGGAGTCTGGGCGTTCCGGCCTCGGTGGTCAGTGGGCTGGTGGACGGCAGTTATCCTGTCAGCGTCTCAGTAACCGACAAAGCCGGAAACACGGGCAGCCAGTCGCTGACCGTCACGGTCGATACCGCCGCGCCAGTAATTGGTATTAACACCATTGCTGGCGATGATGTGATTAACGCCAGCGAAAAAGGGGCCGATGTCCAGATTACCGGTACCAGCGATCAGCCAGCCAATACCGCCATCACCGTGACGCTGAACGGGCAAAACTATACGGCGACGACCGACGCCTCCGGCAACTGGAGCGTCACGGTTCCGGCATCGGCGGTAACCGCGCTGGGCCAGGCCAACTACACGGTAACGGCGGCGGTGACAAGCAGTATCGGCAACAGCGCCACCGCCAGCCATAACGTGCTGGTCGACAGCGCGTTGCCCGGTGTGACAATTAACCCGGTGGCAACCGACGATATTATTAACGCCGCCGAAGCGGGCGTAGCGCAAACCATCAGCGGGCAGGTTACTGGAGCCGCCGTTGGCGACACGGTAATGATTACGCTGGGCGGTAATACTTACACCACCACCGTGCAGGCCAATTTAAGCTGGAGCGTGAGCGTTCCGGCGGCAGATATTCAGGCGCTGGGTAATGGCGATTTAACGGTGAGCGCCTCGGTCACCAATCAAAACGGCAATACCGGTAGCGGCACGCGGGATATCACCATCGACGCCAATCTGCCCGGTCTGCGGGTCGATACGGTGGCGGGCGATGATGTGGTCAATATCATCGAACACGGGCAGGCGCTGGTTGTCACCGGCAGCAGCTCGGGGCTGGCAGAAGGCACGCCGCTTACCGTCACAATTAATAATGTGGACTACACCACTGCGGTGCAGGCCGATGGCAGCTGGAGTGTGGGCGTTACGGCGGCGCAGGTTAGCGCCTGGCCTGCGGGGACGGTTAATATTGCCGTGTCCGGGGAAAGTAGCGCCGGAAATCCGATAAGCATTACGCATCCGGTAACGGTGGATCTCACTCCGGCGGCGATCACCATCAACACCATCGCCACGGATGACGTGATTAACGCCGCAGAAAAAGGCGCTGATTTAACCCTTTCCGGCACCACCACTAACGTAGAACCCGGTCAAACCGTCACCGTCACCTTTGGCGGGAAAAATTACACTGCCAGCGTAGCGAGCGATGGTAGCTGGACTGCCACCGTACCCGCCGCCGATCTGGCGTCATTACCCGAGGGCAGCGCCTCCGCACAGGCCAGCGTCAGCAATATCAACGGCAATAGCGCCTCGGCGGTGCACAACTACAGCGTCGACAGCAGCGCGCCAACCATCATTATCAATACCGTCGCCAGCGACAATATCGTCAACGCCAGCGAAGCCGATGCGGGCGTGACGGTGAGCGGCAGTACCACCGCCGAAGCGGGGCAGATTGTTACGATAACGCTTAACAGCCCGACCGTGCAGACCTATCAGGCAACGGTGCAGGCGGACGGCAGCTGGAGCATCAATATTCCGGCGGCAGATCTCGCAGCATTGACCGATGGCAGCCACACCCTGACCGCCACGGTCAATGACAAAGCGGGCAACCCGGCGAGCACCACGCATAATCTGGCGGTGGATCTCACCGTTCCGGTACTCACCATTAACACCATTGCGGGCGATGACATTATTAACGCCACCGAACATGGGCAGGCGCTGGTGATTTCCGGCTCCAGCACTGGCGGGGAAGCGGGGGATGTCGTCACCGTCACGCTAAACAGTAAAACCTATACAACAACCCTGGACGCCTCCGGCAACTGGAGCGTCGGCGTTCCGGCGGCGGATGTCACGGCGCTGGGTAGCGGCCCGCAAACCATCACTGCCAGCATTACCGATGCGGCAGGTAATAGCGACAGCGAAACGCACACGGTCACCGTTAACCTTACCGCGCCGACCATTGGCATTAACACCATCGCCACCGATGACATCATTAACGCCACTGAAAAAGGCGCGGATCTGCAAATTTCCGGCACCAGTAATCAGCCAGCGGGCACCACGATTACGCTGACGCTTAACGGGCAAAATTACACCGCTACAACCGATTCCTCCGGCAACTGGAGCGCCACGGTGCCAGCCTCTGCCGTCGGTGCGCTGGGCGAAGCCAGCTACACGGTGACGGCGAACGTCACCGACAGCGCAGGCAACAGCAATTCCGCCAGCCATAACGTGCAGGTCAATACCGCGTTGCCGGGTGTCACCATTAATCCGGTAGCGACTGACGATATTATTAACGCCGCCGAATCGGGCGTGGCGCAGACCATCAGCGGTCAGGTGACGGGCGCGGCGGCGGGCGATACGGTTACCGTGACGCTAGGCGGGAAAACCTACACCGCTACCGTGCAGGGGAATTTAAGCTGGAGCGTGGACGTTCCGGCAGCGGATATTCAGGCCATCGGTAATGGCGACCTCACGGTTAACGCCTCGGTGACCAACGGCGTTGGCAATACCGGCAGCGGTTCGCGCGATATAACTATCGATGCCAACCTGCCAGGTCTGCGCGTTGATACGGTGGCGGGCGATGATGTGGTCAATAGCATCGAGCACGCTCAGGCGCTGGTAATAACCGGTAGTAGCAGCGGGCTGGCGACGGGCGCGGCGCTGACGGTGGTGATTAACACGGTCACTTACGCTGCGACAGTATTAGCCGATGGCACGTGGAGCGTTGGTGTTCCGGCGGCAGATGTGGGCAACTGGCCTGCGGGGACGGTGGATATCACGGTTTCAGGCGCCAGTAGCGCCGGAAACCCGGTCACTATCACCCATCCGGTCACCGTCGATCTGGCGGCGGTGGCGATTTCCATTAACACCGTTTCCGGCGACGATGTGATTAACGCCGCCGAAAAAGGGGCAGATTTAACCCTTTCCGGCAACACATTCGGCGTGGAAGCGGGGCAAACCGTCACCGTCACCTTTGGTGGTAAAAGCTACACCGCCACCGTTGCCGGAGATGGTAGCTGGACAACCAGCGTACCTGCCGCCGATCTCAGCGCGTTACGAGACGGCGACGCTACGGTACAGGCCAGCGTCAGCAATATTAATGGCAACACGGCTTCGGCAACCCACGCCTACAGCGTCGACGCCACGGCACCGACGCTTGCCATTAATACCATCGCCACCGACGATATTCTTAACGCCGCCGAGGCGGGCAATCCGTTAACCATCAGCGGCAGCAGTAGCGCCGAAGCGGGTCAGACGGTAACCGTCACCCTGAATGGCATTACTTACAGCGGCACCGTTCAGGCGGACGGAAGCTGGAGCGTCAGCGTGCCGACGGCGGATCTCAGCAATCTGACCGCCAGCCCGTACACGGTCAGCGCCTCGGTAAGCGATAAAGCAGGTAATTCGGCGACCGCCACCCACGGTCTGGCGGTGGATCTCACTGTTCCCGTGCTGACAATCAACACCGTCTCCGGCGATGACATTATTAACGCTACCGAACACGGACAGGCGCTGGTGATCTCCGGCTCCAGCACTGGCGGCGAAGCGGGCGATGTCATCACCGTCACGCTAAACAGTAAAACCTACACCACCACGCTGGACGCTTCCGGCAACTGGAGCGTCGGCGTTCCGGCGGCAGATGTCACCGCGCTGGGCAGCGGCCCGCAAACCATTACTGCCACCATTACGGATATCGCGGGTAATAGCGATGACGCCAGCCGCACAGTTACCGTAAATCTCACCTTACCAACTATTGGCATCAACACCATTGCTACGGATGACGTGATTAACGCCACGGAAAAAGGCGTGGATCTGCAAATTACGGGCACCAGTAATCAGCCCGCAGGCACCACCATTACGGTGACGCTGAACGGGCAAAATTATACCGCCACCACAGATGCTTCCGGCAACTGGAGTGCCACGGTGCCAGCCTCGGCGGTCAGTGCATTGGGTGAGGCCAACTACACGGTAACCGCAAACGTCACTGATACGGCAGGTAACAGCAATTCCGCCAGCCATAATGTGCAGGTCAACAGCGCCTTGCCTGCTGTCACCATTAACGCGGTGGCGACTGACGATATTATTAACGCTGCCGAATCGGGCAATGCGCAAACCATCAGCGGCCAGGTCACGGGTGCGGCGCAGGGAGATACGGTCACCGTTACGCTGGGTGGCAACACCTACACCACCACGGTGCAGGCTAATTTAAGCTGGAGTGTGGACGTTCCGGCAGCGGATATTCAGGCGCTGGGTAACGGTTCTCTGACAGTTAACGCCTCGGTCACCAACGGCGTTGGCAACACGGGCAGCGGCTCGCGGGATATCACAATCGACGCCAATCTGCCTGGTCTGCGTGTCGATACCGTAGCGGGCGATGACGTTATTAACAGCATTGAGCACAATCAGGCGCTGGTGATCACCGGGAGCAGCACCGGACTGACGGCAGGAACGGCGTTAACGGTTGTGATCAACAACGTCACTTACGCCGCGACGGTGTTAGCCGACGGCACGTGGAACCTCGGTGTTCCGGCGGCAGACGTTAGCAACTGGCCTGCGGGTACGGTGGATATTACGGTAAGCGGCACTAACAGCGCCGGAACAACCTCCACCATCACCCATCCGGTCACCGTCGATCTGGCGGCGGTCGCCATCACCATTAACACACTCTCTGGCGATGATGTGATCAACGCCGTCGAAAAAGGCGAAACGCTGGTCGTAAGCGGCAGTACCAGCGGTGTGGAAGCTGGGCAGACGGTGACCGTCACCTTTGGCGGCAAAAATTACACCACTACTGTGGAAGCCAACGGTAGCTGGACGGTGAATGTACCGCCTGCCGATCTCGCTTCGCTGCCGGACGGCGCGGGCAACGTGCAGGCAAGCGTCAGCAACATTAACGGCAATAACGCCCAGGCGGATCGCGCGTACAGCGTCGATGCCACCGCGCCGCTTGTGACCATCAACACCATCGCCAGCGACGATATCCTTAACGTGAGCGAAGCGGGCGCGGGGATCACCATCAGCGGCACCACCACGGCGCAGGCCGGGCAGACGCTGACCGTCACGCTCAATAACAACACTTACCAGACTACTGTTCTCGCGGATGGCACCTGGAGCGTGAATGTTCCGGCAACGGATTTAAGCGGATTAACCGCCAGTAGCTATACCGTGACTGCGACGGTGAGCGACAAAGCGGGCAACCCGGCAAGCGCCGACCATGCGCTGGCGGTGGACGTCACCGCGCCGGATCTCACCATTAACACCGTCGCGGGCGATGACATTATTAACGCCATCGAACACGGGCAGGCGCTGGTCGTCAGCGGAACCAGTACGGGCGCGGCGGCGGGCGATGTGGTCACGGTTAACCTGAACGGTAAAAACTACACCACCACGCTGGACGCCTCCGGTAACTGGAGCGTGGGTATTCCGGCGGCGGATGTCACGGCGCTGGCAACCGGTAGCCAGACCATCACCGCCAGCCTGAGCGATCGCGCGGGCAACAGCGACAGCACGACTCACGATGTGACCGTTGATCTCAGCGGCCCGACGCTGACCATCAATGTCGTCTCCGGCGACGACATCATTAATAATGCGGAGAAAACTCAGGATCTGACCATCAGCGGCGGCTCCAGCGGTCTGGCGACCGGCACTACGGTCACCGTGATGTTGAACGGCCTGGCGTACAGCGCCATCACCGACGGTTCCGGCAACTGGAGCGTTACCGTGCCTGCTTCGGCAGTCGGCGCGCTGGGCGAGGCGGTGTACCAGATTAGCGCCAGCGCCACCGACAGCGCAGGCAACAGCGGCAGTACCACCCATACGGTGAATGTCGAATCGCTCCTGCCTGGGGTAATCATTAATACCGTGGCGGGCGATGACATTATCAACGCGGCTGAAATCGCTGTGGCGCAGACCATCAGCGGTCAGGTGACGGGAACGGCGGTTGCGGGGAATACGGTGATTGTCACCATTGGTGGCAATCAATATAACGCCACCGTGCAGTCAGATTTAAGCTGGAGCGTCAGCGTACCTGCGAACGTTTTGCAGGCGCTGGGCAACGGTGAGCTGACCATCAGCGCCTCGGTGACTAATAACGTGGGTAATACCGGCACCGCAACGCACGATATCGTGATAGATGCCAACCTGCCAGGCCTGCGGGTCGATACGGTGGCAGGCGATGATGTGGTCAATATTATCGAGCACGGTCAGGCGCTGGTGGTTACCGGTAGCAGCACCGGACTGGCGGCGGGGGCGGCGTTGACGGTGGTTATCAACAATGTCACCTACGGCGCAACGGTACTCGCCGATGGCACCTGGAGCGTCGGCGTTCCGGCAGCGGATGTCACAAACTGGCCTGCGGGGACGGTCAATATTGCCGTCTCTGGCACTAATACTGCCGGAACCACAACCAGCATTACTCATCCGGTCACGGTCGATCTCGCTACCGTGGCGATCACCATCAACACCCTTTCCACAGACGATGTCATTAACGCCGCCGAAAAAGGCTCTGATTTGCAGCTCTCCGGCACCACCTCCGGCGTGGAAGCGGGGCAGACCATTACCGTTATTTTCGGCGGCAAAAGCTACACCACCACCGTGGCAACGGGCGGTAGCTGGGGCTTGACAGTTCCGGCAGCGGATCTCGCAACCTTGCCAGATGGCGCAGCAAACGTACAAGCCAGCGTCAGCAACGTAGCTGGTAACAATGCCCAGGCAACGCATGCTTACAGCGTTGATGCCACCGCGCCAACGATCACCATCAACACCATTGCCAGCGACGATATTCTTAATGCTGCGGAAGCGGGATCGGCGCTGACCATCAGCGGCACCAGTACGGCAGAAGCCGGACAGACGGTGACCGTGACGCTAAACGGCGTCGATTACAGCGGCAACGTACAAGCAGACGGAAGCTGGAGTGTCAGCGTCCCGACTGGCGATTTAGCCAACCTTACCGCCAGCCCCTATACGGTGAGTGCGGCGGTCAGCGACAAAGCGGGCAACCCGACCTCGGCAACGCATAACCTGACGGTGGACCTTGCCGCTCCGGTCGTCACCATTAACACGGTAGCGGGCGATGACATCATCAACGCCACGGAACATGCTCAGGCGCAGATTATCAGCGGCTCGGCAACGGGCGCGACGACTGGTAACTCAGTTTCCGTGACGATTGGCACGACCACCTACACCACCGTGCTGGACGCCAACGGCAACTGGAGTATCGGCGTGCCTGCCAGCGTGATTTCCGCACTGGCGCAGGGTGATGTGACCATTACCGCCACGGTCACCGACTCCGCAGGCAACAGCGGCACAGCCTCGCACATTGTCAGCGTGGCGCTCGGTGCACCCGTGCTCGGCATTAACACCATCGCCGTCGACGACATCATCAACGCCACGGAGAAAGGCGCGGATCTGGCGATTTCCGGCAGCAGCAACCAGCCTGCGGGCACGCAGGTAACCGTTACGCTCAACGGGCAAAATTACACCACTACTGCCGATGCTTCCGGTAACTGGAGCGTGACCGTTCCGGCGTCTGCGGTTGGTACGCTCGGTGAAGCGACTTATACCGTAACCGCCGCCGCAACCGATGTTGATGGCAACAGCGGTTCCGCCAGCCATAACGTGCAGGTCAATACCGCGCTACCTGGCGTCACCATTAACGTTGTGGCGAGCGACGATATTATTAACGCTGCCGAAGCGGGCGCGGGCCAGACCATCAGCGGTCAGGTCACAGGCGCGGCGGCAGGCGACACGGTAACCGTCACGCTCGGCGGGGCGACTTACACCGCCACGGTGCAGGCGAATTTAAGCTGGAGTATTAATGTTCCGGCAGCCGCTTTACAGGCATTGGGCAACGGCGAACTGACCATTTCGGCTTCGGTGACGAACAGCGTAGGCAATACCGGTAACGGCACGCGGGAAATTACCATAGACGCGAATCTCCCCGGTCTGCGGGTCGATACTGTAGCTGGCGATGATGTGGTCAACATTATCGAGCACGGGCAGGCGCTGGTGATTACCGGCAGCAGTTCCGGTCTGGCGACGGGCAGTAACGTCACGCTGACCATTAACGGGCAAACCTATGTTGCGGCGGTGCTGGCGGATGGCTCATGGAGCGTCGGCGTTCCGGCGGTGGATGTCAGCGCCTGGCCTGCGGGGACGGTCACGATTACGGCGAGCGGTAGCACTACAGCCGGAAATCCGGTCAGCGTTACGCATCCGGTGACTGTCGATCTCTCGGCGATTGCCGTCAGCATCAACGCCATTACCGCCGATGATGTGATTAACGCCGCTGAAAAAGGCGCGGCGTTAACGCTCACTGGCAGTACCTCTGGCGTCGAAGCCGGACAAACGGTCACCGTCACCTTTGGCGGCAAAACCTACACAGCAAGCGTCGTGGCGAATGGTTCCTGGAGCACCACGGTTCCGGCGGCAGATATGGCAGCCCTGCGTGATGGTGATGCCAGCGCGCAGGCCAGCGTCAGCAATGTTAACGGCAACAGCGCCACCACGACCCACGCTTACAGCGTCGATGCCAGTGCGCCAACGGTGACCATCAACACCATCGCGGGCGACGATATTCTTAACGCCGCCGAAGCGGGAGCTGCGCTGGCCATCACTGGCAGCAGCACGGCGGAAGCGGGGCAGACGGTGACCGTCACACTCAATGGCGCAAACTATACCGGCACCGTACAGACGGACGGCAGCTGGAGCGTCAGCGTGCCGACAGCCGACTTAAGCGCCCTGACCGCCAGCAACTACACCGTTAGCGCGGCGGTGAGCGACAAAGCCGGTAACCCGGCCTCGGTTAATCACAACCTGACGGTGGATACTTCCGTTCCGGTTGTCACCATCAACACGGTGGCGGGCGATGATGTGATCAACGCGACGGAACACGCCCAGGCGCAGATTATCAGCGGCTCCGCCACGGGTGCGGCAACCGGTAGCACCGTGACGGTGACTATCGGCATAAACACCTTTACCACCGTGCTGGACGCCAGCGGTAACTGGAGCGTCGGCGTCCCGGCAAGCGTCGTCACGGCACTGGCGAACGGCACGGTGACCATTAACGCCAGCGTCACCGATGCCGCCGGAAACAGCGGCAGCGCCACGCACCAGGTGACGGTCAATACTGGCCTGCCGTCAATTACCTTTAACGCCATCAGCGGCGATAACGTCCTGAACGCCGATGAAAAAGGCCAGCCGTTGACCATCAGCGGTAGCAGTACGGGGCTGGCGACAGGCGCACAGGTTACCGTCACGCTCAACGGTCATAACTACAGCGCCACCACCGACGCAGCAGGCAACTGGACCTTAACCGTTCCGGTGAGCGATCTGGCGGCTTTAGGCCAGGCCAACTATACGGTCAGCGCCAGCGCCACCAGTCCGGCAGGCAACACCGCCAGTAGCCAGGCGAATTTACTGGTCGACAGCGGCCTGCCGGGCGTCACCATCAATACTGTGGCGGGTGACGATATTATCAACGCCGCTGAAGCGGGGGCCGATCAAACCATCAGCGGGGTAGTGACCCGCGCCGCCGCTGGCGATACGGTCACCGTGACGCTGGGCGGCAACACTTACACCACCACGGTACAGGGCAACTTAAGCTGGAGTATCAGCGTTCCGGCAGCCGATCTCCAGGCGCTGGGCAATGGCGATTTGACCATTACCGCCTCGGTCACCAACGCGAATGGCAATACGGGTAGCGGCACGCGGGATATCACCATTGACGCCAACCTGCCGGGGCTGCGCGTGGATACGGTAGCGGGCGATGATATCGTCAACAGTATCGAACACGGGCAGGCGCTGGTAATCACTGGTGGCAGTAGCGGCCTGAATGCAGGCGCAGCGCTGACGGTCACCATCAACGGTGTGGCCTATGCCGCCACGGTACAGGCGGATGGGAGCTGGAGTGTCGGCATTCCGGCGGCAAACGTCAGCGCCTGGCCTGCGGGGCCGTTAACCGTTGACGTGGCAGGACAGAGCAGTGCCGGAAACCCGGTCAGCGTCAGCCATCCGTTCACCGTCGATTTAACGGCGGTGGCAATCAGCATCAATACGGTCGCCAGCGACGACGTGATTAACGCCGCCGAAAAAGGTGCCGACCTGACCCTTTCAGGCAGCACCAGCGGGATTGAAAGCGGGCAAACCGTTACCGTCACCTTTGGCGGCAAAACCTACACCGCAAGCGTCGCCGCCAACGGAAGCTGGAGCGTGAACGTTCCGGCGGCAGATCTGGCAACTCTGCCAGACGGCGCGGCGAACGTGCAGGCCAGCGTCAGCAGCGCGAGCGGTAACAGTGCCTCGGCGACCCATGCGTATAGCGTTGACGCCAGCGCGCCGACGCTCACCATTAATACTATCGCCAGCGACGATATTCTTAACGCCACGGAGGCCGGAAGCCCGCTCACCATCAGCGGCACCAGCACCGCCGAAACCGGGCAGACGGTCACCGTCACCCTTAATGGCGCAACCTACAGCGGTAATGTGCAGGCGGACGGTAGCTGGAGCGTCAGCGTTCCCACCTCAGCCTTAGGTGCGCTGACCGCAAGCAATTACACCGTCAGCGCCACGGTCAACGACAAAGCGGGCAACCCCGGCAGCGCCAGCCATAATCTGGCGATAGACACCACCGCGCCCGTTCTCACCATTAACACCGTGGCGGGCGATGACATCATCAACGACGCCGAACACGGGCAGGCGCTGGTGATTTCCGGCACCAGCACGGGCGGAGAAGCGGGCGATGTGGTGAGCGTTGTGCTCAACGGCAAAACCTACACCACCACCCTGGATGCCTCCGGCAACTGGAGCGTCGGTGTCCCGGCGGCGGATGTTACGGCACTCGGTAGCGGTGCGCAGACGATCACCGCGAGTGTCAGCGATCGGGCGGGCAACAGCGACGACGCCAGCCGCACTGTGACCGTCAGCCTCAGCGCACCAGTGATTAGCATCAACACCATCGCGGGCGATGATGTGATCAACGCGACGGAAAAAGGATCGAACCTACAACTGACTGGCACCAGCGATCAGCCTGCGGGTACGGCGATCACCGTGACGCTGAATGGACAAAACTACAGCACTACCACCGACGCTTCCGGCAACTGGAGCGTTACCGTACCCGCCTCGGCAGTCAGTGCGCTGGGCGAAGCCACCTACAGCGTGACGGCGAGCGTCACCAACGCTCAGGGCAACAGCAGCACCGCCAGCCATAACGTGCAGGTCAATACCGCGCTGCCGGGCGTCACCCTTAATCCGGTGGCGACGGACGATATTATCAATGCCGCCGAAGCAGGCAGCGCACAAACCATCAGCGGTCAGGTAACCGGTGCGGCGGCGGGCAGCACCGTCACCGTTGCGCTGGGCGGCAAAACCTACAGCGCCACCGTCCAGCCAGATTTAAGCTGGAGCGTGAGTGTCCCCTCAGCCGACTGGCAGGCGCTGGGTAACGGTGAGTTAACCGTTAACGCCTCGGTCACCAACGCCGTTGGCAACACCGGTAGCGGCACGCGCGATATCACCATCGATGCCAGTCTGCCAGGTCTGCGAGTCGATACCGTTGCGGGCGATGATGTGGTCAATATCATCGAACACAGTCAGGCGCAGGTGATTACTGGCAGCAGTTCCGGTTTTGCCGCAGGGACGGCATTGACGGTGGTGATTAATAACCAAACTTACGCCGCCACGGTGCTGGCAAACGGCACCTGGAGCGTCGGCGTTCCGGCGGCGGATGTCAGCAACTGGCCTGCGGGAACGCTGAACATTAGCGTGAGCGGCGCGAACAGTGCCGGAACGCAAACCAGCATTACCCATCCGCTGACCGTTGATCTCACTACCGTCGCCGTCAGTATTAACGCCATCACCAGCGATGATGTGATTAACGCCGCCGAAAAAGGCGTGGCGCTAACGCTTTCCGGCAGCACGTCCGGCGTCGAAGCGGGGCAAACCGTTACCGTCACCTTTGGCGGCAAAACCTACACCACCACGGTGGCGGCTAACGGTAGCTGGAGCACCACCGTTCCGGCTGCGGATATGGCGACGTTGCGTGACGGTGATGCCAGCGCCCAGGTGCGGGTGACTAACGTCAACGGCAACAGCGCCACGGCAACGCACGAATACAGCGTCGATAGCGCCGCACCAACGGTGACTATCAACACCATTGCCAGCGATAACATCATCAATACCAGCGAAGCGGCGGCGGGCGTAACGGTGTCCGGCACCAGCACCGCGCAAACCGGGCAGACGCTCACCGTCACGCTTAACGGTACTACCTACCAGACCACGGTGCAGGCAGACGGTAGCTGGAGCTTAACGCTGCCCGCCAGCGACTTAACCGCACTTGCCAATAACGGCTACACCCTGACCGCCACGGTCAGCGATCTGGCGGGTAACCCCGGCAGCGCCAGCAAAGGCGTGACCGTCGATACCACCGCGCCGGTGATCAGCTTTAACACCGTGGCGGGCGATGATGTGATTAACAACGTCGAACACACTCAGGCGCAGATTATCAGCGGCACCGCCACGGGCGCGGTGGCAGGTGACCGCCTGGTGGTGACCATCGCCGGGCAGCAGTATGTCACCAGCACCGATGCCAGCGGCAACTGGAGTGTCGGCGTGCCTGCCAGCGTGATTTCCGGCCTTGCGGACGGCACGGTGACCATCAGCGCCACTATCACCGATAGCGCAGGCAACAGCAGCACGCAGACGCACAATGTGCAGGTGAACACGGCGGCAGTGTCGCTCTCGGTCAGCACCATCAGCGGCGATAACCTTATTAACGCCGCTGAAGCAGGCAGTGCGCTGACCCTGAGCGGTACCGGAACGAACTTTGCCGCAGGTACAGTGGTGACCGTGTTGCTTAACGGCAAAGGCTACAGCGCCACCATTCAAAGCAACGGGAGCTGGAGCGTGAATGTGCCAGCGGCGGACGTCGCGGCACTGGCAGATGGCACCAGCTATACGGTTAGCGCCTCCGCGCAGGACAGCGCCGGAAACAGTGCCACGGCCTCGCGCAGCGTAGCGGTGGATCTCACTGCGCCGGTTATCAGCATTAACACCGTTTCGACGGACGACCGACTCAACGCCGCTGAACAGCAGCAGCCGTTAACCCTTAACGGCTCGACCAGCGCGGAAGTGGGGCAGACGGTCACTGTCACCTTTGGCGGCAAAACCTATACCGCCACGGTTGCTGCCAATGGCACCTGGGCGCTGAACGTGCCTGCGGCAGATCTGGCCGCGCTCGGGCAGGGCGCGCAGACCATTACCGCCAGCGTGAACGATCGCGCCGGTAACCCCGGTCAAACCACGCACGCCCTGACCGTCGATACCGTTGCGCCAACGGTGACCATCGCCACCGTGGCGGGTGACGATATTATCAACAACGCCGAACAGCTCGCCGGGCAAACCATCAGCGGCACCACCACCGCCGAAGTGGGCCAGACGGTGACCGTTACCTTTAACGGGCAAACCTGGACCGCAATGGTTGGCAGCGGCGGAAGCTGGTCGGTCTTTATTCCGGCGCAGCAGTTTGCCGGATTAAGCGACGGCAGCTACACCATCAGCGCGACGGTCAGCGATCAGGCCGGAAACCTCGGCAGCGCCAGCCGTGGCGTGACCCTCAATGGCGACGTGCCAACGGTCACCATCAACACCTTTGCGGGCGACGATGTGGTGAATGCAGCGGAACACGGCTCGTCGCTGGTGATCAGCGGCACCACCACCGCGCCCGTCGGGCAGACGCTGACCCTGACCTTAAACGGCAAAACCTACACCACCACGGTGCAGACGGGCGGTAGCTGGAGCTACACCCTCGGCAGCGCCGATGTCACCGCGCTGGCGGACGGCAACGCCTACGTGATTAACGCCTCGGTGAGCAATGCCATTGGCAATACCGGCAGCAGCAATCACACCATTACCGTCGATCTCAGCGCCCCGGCGATGGGTATTAATATCGATTCCCTGCAAGCCGACACTGGCCTTAGCGCCAGCGACTTTATCACTAGCGTCAGCCCGGTGGTGGTCAACGGCTCGCTCACCGCCGCGCTTGCCAGTAACGAGACGGCGCAAATCAGTATCGACGGCGGCGTAACCTGGACCACGCTTACCGTTACCGGCACGACCTGGCGCTATAACGACAGCCGCACGCTGACCGATGGCAACTATCTCTATCAGGTGCGGGTGATTGACGCAGCGGGCAACGTCGGCGCGACCGACAGCCAGAACGTGGTGATCGACACCATCGCGCCAGATCCAGCAGTAAAAACCATCGCCATCAGCGCGATCACCACCGATACCGGATTGATCACTAATGATTTTGTCACCAGCGACACGACGCTAGCGGTAAGCGGCACGCTGGGGGCGACGCTGGCTGCCGGTGAGTTCGCGCAAATCAGCATCGACGGCGGCACCACCTGGCAGAATCTTTCCGTAAGCGGATTAACCTGGACGTACCTTGACGGACGCACGCTGACTGACGGTAACTACAACTATCAGGTGCGGGTGATCGACACCGCCGGAAATATCGGTGCGACCGCCAGCCAGATTGTCACCGTTGACACCACCGCGCCGCTGGCGAGCAAAACCATCGCCATTGCGGGCATCAGCGATGACACCGGGTTAAGCAGCAGCGATTTTGTTACTCGCGACACCACGCTGACCGTGCGCGGTACGCTCGGTGCGGCGCTGGCCGCTGATGAACGAGCGCAAATCAGCCTCGACGGCGGGATTACCTGGACCACGTTAACCGTTATCGGCACCAGCTGGAGCTATGCCGATGGTCGCACACTGACCGACGGCACCTGGAACTACACGGTGCGGGTGGTGGATCTGGCGGGGAACGTCGGGCAGACCGCGACGCAAAACGTGGTGGTCGATACCACCAGTCCGGAAGCGGCGAAAAGCATCACCATTACCGGTATCAGTGACGACACCGGAGCCAGCAGCAGCGATTTTATTACCAGCGACACCTCGCTTACCGTGCGCGGCGTACTGGGCGCGGCGCTCGGCACTAATGAATTCGCGCAAATCAGCACCGACAACGGTGCAACCTGGGTGAATGTGACGCTGGCGGCAGACGGCCTCAACTGGACATACGCTGACGGGCGCACGTTGACTAACGGCACGACCACCTGGCAGGTGCGAGTGGTCGATCTGGCAGGCAACGTTGGCGCAACGGGCAGTCAGACGGCGCAGATTGACACCGTTAACCCGGCGCAGGTGTTGACCATCGCCAGCATCAGCACCGACACGGGGAGTTCGTCCACCGACTTTATCACCAGTGATACCTCGCTCACGCTGACCGGTTCGCTGGGGGCGGGGCTTGCCAGCGGCGAAGTGGCGCAGATTAGCCTTGATGGCGGTGCGACCTGGACCACGCTCACTACCAACGGCACGCAGTGGACTTACACCGACAGCCGCACGCTGACCGATGGCAGCTATGTTTATCAGGTGCGGGTGCTGGATCTGGCGGGAAATACAGGCCCGGTGGTGTCGAAAACGGTGGTGGTCGATACGATTAACCCCACCGCCACGCCAACTATTGTGTCGTATACCGATGATGTCGGGCAGCGTCAGGGGACGTTAAGCAGTTCGCAGGCCACCGACGATACCTCGCCACTGCTGAACGGCGTGCTCTCCGGTCCGCTGGCCAGCGGCGAAGTGGTTTACCTCTACCGTAACGGTCTGCTGTTAGGCGCGGTGACGATGGTCGGCGCGTTGAACTGGACCTACAGCGACAGCGGGCTGGTCAGCGGCGCGTACACCTACAGCGCGCGGGTAGTGGATCTGGCAGGGAATATCACCTCCTCCAGTGATTTTGTTCTGACGGTCGATACTTCTATTCCGACCACGCTGGCGCAAATCACCAGCCAGACCACGCGCGATACCACGCCGATTATCAGCGGGGTGATCACTGCCGCGCTCGCCAGCGGGCAGTATGTCGAAGTGGTCATCAATGGCAAAACCTACACCTCGCAGCCGGGCGGTGCGGTGGTAGTCGATCCGGCGCATAACACCTGGTATGTGCAGTTACCGGATACCGATGTGCTGGCGGCGTCCGCGACCGCCTATAACGTCACCGCGCAGGTAAAAAGCTCGGCGGGTAACGGCAACACCGCCAACGTCAGCAACGGCACGGTGACGGTCAACGCGGCGATTGATTACACGCCCGCCTGGACAACTGCCAATAAAACGACCGCCTGGGGGCTGACCTACGGCCTCGACAACCACGGGATGTGGACGGTGCTGGCTAACCAGCAAATTATGCAATCAACCGATCCGCTCACCTGGTCGAAGACCGCACTGACGCTGGTGCAAAGCGGCAACAACTACGCCACCAGTTCAATTGCCGATTATGACCGTAACGGCACGGGCGATCTGTTTATCACCCGTGATGACTACGGTACGGGCTATATCAACGGCTTTACCAATAACGGCGACGGCACCTTTTCCAGCGCGATTCAGGTGAACGTCGGCACGCTGACGTGGTATGGCTCGATTGTGGCGTTTGATAAAGAGGGCGACGGCTATCTCGATTTCTGGATTGGCGACGCGGGCGGGCCGGACTCTAATACCTTCCTGTGGAATAACGCAGGCACTCTGGTAGGCAACTCCACCACCGCCAACAACGGAGGAAGCGCCACGGTCGGCGGGGTAGTAAACGGCTATCTTTCCCTTAACGAAGGTTCCGGCGTCGATCTGAATAATGACGGCAGGGTAGACCTGGTTCAGCACACCTTCAACCTGAATAACTACTACACCCTTTCATCGCTCATCAGCCAGGGCAACGGTACGTTTGTCTGGGGGCAGAACACCATCAACACCTTCCTCAGTGTTGCAGGCAGTGGTGGTAACTCGACGTCTGTGTCCATGACCTGGGCAGATTTCGATGGTGACGGCGATATGGACCTCTTCCTGCCCGCCAGCCAGGGAAGAGCTAACTACGGCTCGCTGTTATTCAATACCAACGGCGTGTTGGGGAATCCGGTGGCGGTGGGGGCAACGGGTACAACCTATGCCAGCCAGTTCAGCGTGGCAGTGGACTGGGATCATGACGGGTTAATGGATATCGCGCGTATTGCTCAGACCGGGCAGTCGTACCTCTATACTAACGTCAGTAATGCCAGTAACTGGACACAATCTACCCTCGGCGGCAGCCAGAGCGGCATCACCAGCGGCGTGGCGGCAATGGATTACGACTGGGACGGCGCGGTGGATGTGCTGGTGACCAAACAGTCGGGCAGCGTGTTCCTCATCCGTAACACCAACACGGTGAGCTACGGCACCTCGCTGCACCTGCGTATCACCGATCCCAACGGCATTAACGTCTATTACGGTAATACCGTAAAACTCTACAACTCGGCGGGAGTGCTGGTCGCCACGCAAATCATCAACCCGCAGTCGGGGATGGGCGTCAACGACACCTCGGCGCTGGTCAATTTCTACGGACTGAATGCCGGGGAAACTTACAACGCGGTGCTGATCAAATCCACCGGCACCACTGCCAGCAATATCGACCAGACGGTGAATACCAGTTGGGGCGGTTTACATGCCACTGATGCTACCCACGCTTACGATCTCAGCGCCGAAGCAGGCACGGCGAGCAACAACGGTAAGTTCGTTGGTACCGGCTATAACGATACCTTCTTCGCTACCGCAGGTACCGACACCTACGACGGTTCCGGCGGCTGGGTGTACAGCTCCGGCACCGGAACCTGGCTGGCGAACGGCGGGATGGACGTGGTCGATTTCCGCCTCTCCACAGTGGGGATCACCGCCAACTTAAGCACCACCACTGCCCAGGCGACCGGCTTTAACACCTCGACATTTACCAATATCGAAGGCATTTCCGGCTCAAACTTTAACGACACCCTGACGGGCAGCAGCGGCGATAACCAACTGGAAGGGCGCGGCGGTAACGACACGCTCAACATCGGCAACGGCGGTCACGACACCTTGCTCTATAAACTGCTCAACGCCAGCGACGCCACTGGCGGCAACGGCTCGGACGTGGTGAATGGTTTTACGGTAGGGACATGGGAAGGCACCGCCGACACCGATCGCATTGATATCCGCGAGCTGTTACAGGGCAGCGGCTATACCGGTAATGGCAAAGCCAGCTACGTCAACGGCGTGGCGACGCTGGATGCGCAGGCCGGAAACATCGGTGATTTTGTCAAAGTCACCCAGAGCGGCAGCGACACCATCGTGCAGATCGACCGCGACGGCACGGGCGGCACTTTTGCGGCAACTAACGTGGTCACGCTGACGGGCGTGCATACCGACCTCGCCACATTGCTGGCGAATCATCAGTTGATGGTGGTGTAAATAATGAAAAAAAATGCCCAGTCCGTGGAAGCCTGGCTGGAGGCGATGATCGCCGTGGCGCGTTATTACCGCCTCGATTTTTCTCAGGAGAACGTGCGCGCGACCGTCAACTGGGAGCGCGACAGTAAGCGGGAAGAGTTACTTACCGATATGGCGCGGCAACTGGGGATGGGGCTGCGGCTGGTGGAGTTTTCCGCCGATTCGCTTAACCCCTGGCGGCTGCCGCTGATCGCGGTATTTGATAATCAGCAGATTGGCGTAATCACCCGCCGCGATAATCACGACAATATCAGCGTTCAGTTCAGCGGTGACGAAGGGCTGGAAACTACGCTTAACGTCGCGGATATTGAAGATAAAATCGTCGAACTGGCGCTGCTGCGCCCGCTCAGTGCCATCCCCGATGCGCGCGTAGATGACTACATTCGCCCGTATCAGGCGAACTGGTTCTGGAGTCTGTCGCTGAAAGACTGGCGGCGCTATGGCGACATTATGCTGGCGTCACTGGTGGCGAACGTGCTGGCGCTGGCGGCGATGATTTTTTCGATGCAGGTTTACGACCGGGTGGTTCCGGCGCAGTCCTACCCGACGCTATGGGTGCTGTTCGCCGGGGTGATGATGGCGATCCTGTTTGAGTTCTGTATGCGCATGGTGCGCACGCATCTTTCTGATGTGATCGGCAAGCGGGCGGATCTGCGCATTTCGGATCGTGTTTTTGGTCACGCATTACGGCTGAAAAATAACGTGCGATCGAAATCCACCGGATCGTTTATCTCGCAGATCCGCGAACTGGAATCGGTGCGGGAGCTGATCACTTCCACCACCATTGGCGCGGTGGCGGACCTGCCATTCTTCCTGCTGTTTGTCTTTATTTTGTGGATGATTGGCGGCTGGCTGGTGCTGGTGGTTTTGCTGGCGCTGCCTTTATTAGTGATCCCCGGCCTGCTGGTGCAACGCCCGTTGGCGCGGCTGGCGAACGAAGGGATGCGCGAGTCGGCGGTACGCAACGCGACGCTTGTGGAAGCCGTGCAGTCGATTGAAGACATTAAACTGTTGCGCGCCGAGCAGCGTTTTCAGAATCAGTGGAATCACACCAACGACGTGGCCTCGTCCATCAGCATGAAGCAACGTTTTCTCACCGGGCTGCTGCTCACCTGGACCCAGGAAGTGCAATCCATCGTCTACGTGGTGGTGCTGTTGGTGGGCTGCTTTATGGTGATGAACGGCGACATGACTACCGGCGCGCTGGTCGGGACGACGATCCTGGCTTCGCGCACCATTGCGCCGCTGTCGCAGATATCCGGCGTGCTCTCGCGCTGGCAGCAGGCGAAAGTGGCGCGTAACGGCCTCGATGAACTGATGAAGCGCCCGGTGGATCAACCGGAACACGGCAAACTGGTGCATAAAGCGGTGCTGCACGGTAATTATCAGTTCAGCAACGCGGTGTTTTATTACGACGAAGAAGAGAAGATTGCCGATGTGGCGATTGGCAAACTTAACATTCAGGCGGGTGAGAAAATCGCCATTCTTGGGCGCAACGGCGCGGGTAAATCGACACTACTGCAAATGCTCGCCGGAATGCGTATCGCCCAGCAGGGGCAGGTGCTGCTGGATAACATCAGTATCGGGCAGCTTGATCCGGCGGATCTGCGCCGCGACATGGGGCTGCTCAGCCAGACCGGACGACTGTTCTTCGGCTCGCTGCGGGAAAACCTGACGATGGGGATGCCGGAAGCCAGCGATGAAGATATCGAACGCGCGTTAACCCTCAGCGGGGCGCTGCCGTTTGTGCAGAAGCAGAAAAACGGCCTCAACTACATGATTCAGGAAGGGGGATTTGGCCTCTCTGGCGGTCAGCGGCAAACGCTGCTGCTGGCGCGGCTCCTCATCTCTCAACCCAATATCGTCCTGCTCGACGAACCCAGCGCCTCGCTGGATGAAATGGCGGAAGCGTATTTAATCGAACAACTGAAACAGTGGATTGGACATCGCACGCTGGTCATCGCCACTCACCGCACGGCGATGCTGCAACTGGTCGACAGAATCATCGTGATGGATCAGGGGCGGATTGTGATGGATGGCGCGAAAGAGGCCATTTTGCGTGAACAGGGCGAACCCACGGCGCGACGGGTGGTGTTGCAGGAGAAGAATAAGGGGTCTGCCGCATGAACGGACAACTGCAATATAACCGTGGCCTGACTGAACCCCGCCTGCCGCGCTCGGCGCTGGCGGTACGTGTGACCGCTGTGATGCTGCTCTGTTTTCTCGGCTGGGCGTGGTATTTCCAGCTTGATGAAGTGACCACCGGCAGCGGTACGGTAGAACCTTCCGGACGCGAACAGGTGGTGCAGTCGCTGGAAGGCGGAATTCTGTATCATCTCGACGTGAAGGTGGGCGATATTGTCGAACAGGGCCAGCCGCTGGCGCAGCTTAACCGCACTAAAACGGAATCCGACGTCCAGGAAGCGATGTCGCGGCTGTACGCTGCGCTGGCAACCTCGGCGCGGCTGCGGGCGGAAGTGAGCAATAAACCGCTGGTGTTCCCTGACGAACTGAATAAATTCCCCGAACTTATCGAGTCGGAAACGGCGTTGTACAACACTCGCCGCGACGGGTTGAACAAAGCCACCACCGGGCTGACGCAGGGGATTAGCCTGGTCAACCGTGAACTGGCGATGACCCAGCCGCTGGTGAAACAAGGGGCTGCGAGCAGCGTCGAAGTGCTGCGCCTGCAACGCCAGGCCAATGAACTGGAAAACAAACTTAGCGACGTGCGCACGCAATATTACGTTCAGGCGCGGGAAGAGTTAGCGAAAGCCAATGCGGAAGTGGAAACCCAGCGTTCGGTGATCCGTGGACGGGAAGACTCCCTCACCAGGCTCAACTTTACTGCGCCGGTACGTGGCATTGTTCAGGACATTGACGTCACCACGGTTGGCGGCGTCATTGCCCCCGGTGGTAAACTAATGACCATCGTGCCGCTGGATGAGCAACTGCTGATTGAGGCAAAAATCTCCCCGCGCGATGTGGCGTTTATCCATCCGGGGCAAAAATCGCTGGTGAAAATAACCGCTTACGATTACTCCATCTATGGCGGCCTGCCGGGGGAAGTGGCAGTGATATCACCAGACACCGTGCAGGATGAAGTGCGGCGCGATGTTTATTACTATCGGGTGTACATTCGCACTTTCAGCAACCATCTGGAAAATAAACATAAACAGCAGTTTCCGATATTCCCCGGTATGGTGGCGACGGTCGATATCCGCACCGGCAAAAAAAGCGTGCTGGATTATCTGTTGAAACCCTTTAACAAAGCACAGGAGGCGTTGCGCGAACGATGAACATTAGCGATGTGGCAAAAATTACCGGCCTGACCAGCAAAGCCATTCGCTTCTATGAAGAGAAGGGACTGGTGACACCGCCGATGCGCAGCGAAAACGGTTATCGTACCTACACGCAGCAGCATCTCAACGAACTGACCTTACTGCGGCAGGCACGCCAGGTGGGTTTTAACCTGGAAGAAAGCGGCGAACTGGTGAATCTGTTTAACGACCCGCAGCGTCATAGCGCCGATGTAAAACGTCGTACGCTGGAGAAGGTGGCGGAGATCGAGCGCCACATTGAAGAACTGCAATCCATGCGCAACCAGCTACTGGCGCTGGCGAATGCCTGCCCTGGCGATGACAGCGCCGACTGCCCGATTATCGAAAATCTCTCCGGCTGCTGCCATCATCGGGCGGGGTGAAAATCAGTTAATCCCCGTTTGCACCGAAAGAATATGTTGCAAACTTTCTACCATAATGCGCCCCGACTGAAATAAGCCTTCCTGGATTTCGTTGTTAACATTCACAGCGTGCACCAGGGAGGCTAATAATGCTACTTGCAAGAAGGCAAAAATAAACGCACCGATAATCATAATATGCGTCAGGGCCATTTTCTTTTGCTCCTTCATTTTAAATAGCCCACAAACTGGCCTTCTTTCATTAAGGCGACTTTTCCTGTGTGATGATAAACAATGACGTTATACAGACCCGACTGATAAACCGTAGCATCGGTATTATCTTCATCTATGGCACATAGTGAATCATTGAGATAAGCAAAGTTTTTACTGCTCATTCTGAAAGTGACGCCAAATCCTTTATAAATGGATTTTTTAGCGGCCTGGGCATGTTGTGCGGCTTCTGCATTTTTAAATGCCTGTGCCTCGGATGCACTTAAAATAGCCGCCTGACGCTGTTGTTCTGCGAGATAACAGGTGTCATGACTGACGCCCTGCGCCTGGCAATCTGCGATGCGGGAAGTGGGTGAACTACAGCCAGCCAGTAATATAACCGCCAGCAGGGAAAACGATTTAATGGTGCTATTCATCATTGTTAACCTTAAATAATGTGCGGAAAATTGCGAATAAGAAATTGCTATTAAAATTAGAACGAATATCCCACGCCGACACCTGCGCCGAAATCAGATTGTGTATCCGCTGAGACTCCCGCTTTAATTACCGTATGAATTCCAGCATTAAAAGATGTTCCGACAGACACCGCAGATTCACCGTTGAACGTTCCTGCTCCCGCTGACACCATCATTAAATCACCGGTTTTCACCTGCGGCTGTGAGGCAATGGCAATGGCTGACGCGATCCCCGCATTAGCATCTTTACGGTTATCTTCAACTTCGTTTTTCAGCGAACTGAAATTGTTATTGAGCGTGTTAATTTGCTGGCTGTTATCCGCTACTCGTTTTTGCGTGTTGCTTAACTGCTGATGCGTTTGGGTTGCGTCTTGTGTCAGGCTGTCAATTTGTTCATGCGTTTGCGTTGAGTCTTGCGCCAGACGCTGAATTTGCTCCCCGTACTGCACGCTATCGATATGTTGTTGAGTTGCCTGGTTGGTCGCCAGAGTATCAATTTTCTGTTTTTGTTCTGCTGCAGTACGCGCATTCGCATCGTTTTGTGCGGTCAGTCTGGCGTTAACCATCTGCTGATAATGTGCGCTGGTCTGGGCGTCGCCAAGTGCAGAAACCGTTTTTTGCGTCGCGTCGATTTGCTTCTGCTGATCGGTAATTTGTTGCTGCTGGGTGTCTGCTTGTTCCTGCTGCGCGTTGGTAGCGGCTGTCTGCCTGGCGTCAATCATGCCCTGATATCGGGCAGCAGTCTGTACATCACCGGTGGCGGCAACGGTTTTCTGAGTTTCATCGAGCTGTTGCTGCTGGCCAGCAATATCGCTGCGGTTCTGTTCGATATTATTTTTATTTTCCGTCACGGCAGCGGAGAGTTTGACGCCGTTCAGCAGTGCGGTGTTGGCGTTAGCGTTGGCATGGTCAGCCGTTGACTGGGCATGTGCGACATCGCCTTTTATGGTGCTGACGTCTGACTGTACGGCGGAGACATCATTGCGAGTGTTGGTGATGGCGGCTTTATTGGCATCAATATCCGTCTGCGCCACCATAATGGCATGATGCGCATCATCGGCTTTCAGCGATGCCCAGTTGGCAGTGTGCTGCGCGTTCTGAATGGCGGTATCCTGCCCGTTGTCGCGGTCGATCTGCGCTTGATTGGTTATCGGGTTCAGCGTACTGGTAGGCTGTACGGGAGAAGCAGTTGTATCTTCCTGAGGCGTTGTAGTTTTGTAATCATGCGCAATCAGGTAATTTTGTGCGGCTGCACTATTTCCTGTCCTTTCTAAAAATCGACCAATTTTCTGATCAATTTCCATTTGCGACATTCCTGGCTGGATTGCCGCTAATTCTGTCGCTGCTGCCTCAACAGTATCACCCGCAAACGCAGATGGACTTACCGCGGTAGCAACAACGACAGCCAGTAAAGACAGCTTTACAGTTTTCATGCATTTTTTCTCGTTCAAAGTAAGTCACATATTTGTTTCTATAAGCAACGTATAACGTTGTTATAAGAATTAATTTGCGTTGCAATTTAATCGAAATCTACGCTGCCATTTGTGTGATGTAAAGCGCGTTTTTGTCTTGTGTAAGCGTAAACATCACCTATAAGAAACAAAAAATGTTTCTTATATAAATAAAATTGAAAATCATTTTGTGCTCTTTCAATGTAAAAAAGAGTAAAGACTTGTTTTGATAAGCGAAATAAATGTTGTTTCTGGGCTAAACGTGAAGCGGTTCCTGATGTGTGCTAGAATGCGTTTCTTTGATAAATCTCAATTTTTAAGAGGTTTACGCCAGGCAGGAAAATTAAATGAATGAATTTGAGAAGATTTTTAATGAAATGAATCTGGACAGGGCGCTGCTCCCCATCCTTTTTCGTTCGAATCGCTCTACGGTGTGGAAGTATTTAAGCGGCGATAGTACGGCTCCTGCCTCTGCCATGTCGCTGATCATGCTGTTGCAGTTGATCCAGAAGAGAAACCCCGATCTGTTAGCCGAATGGTTAACGCTTTCTGATTTCACCATTCCGCCAGAAGTTTACCTGGACCAGCCTGATTACTGGAAAGGGTGGGTGTATACCCAACACAAGGTCAATAAAAACGTCCTGGAATATCTAAAAAAACACTATCCGGATGAAGACCAAAAAAACATGAATAAAGGTAGTGACGAGTAATTTGCCAATGCCAGTTAATATGGCGGAGGCGGCCTACGATTCGGGCGCAGACTTCCAGGCATGATAAGACGCGTCCGCGTCGCATCAGGCATTGGCGCATAACCGCCGGATGCGGCGTAAACGCCTTATCCGGCCTACGGTTCGGGCATATTTTTGTAGGCATGATAAGACGCGTCAGCGTCGCATCAGGCGATGATCGCACGGATGATCAGCGTTATCCCTTCAATCGCAATCACCTCAACATGCGTACCTGCACCGAGATCCTCGCTGGCGCTGACGGGCCATGAACTGTCGCCGACGCGCATATGACCGCGCCCGTTGACTAACGGTGATTCCAGCACAAAACGTCGGCCAATCAGCTGTTGACCGCGCTGGTTTAAATGACTGTCACTGTGCTTTTGTTCGCGCACGCCTCGTGCCAGCCATTTCCACCACAGCCAGGCGGCAAGTAGCGTCAGGACGGCAAACATCACCCCTTGCCACTCCCAACCCAGCGGCAGCAGCCAGACCACCAGGCCAGTAATCACCGCCGCGGCACCGCTCCATAACAGATAACCATTGCCGCCCAGCATCTCGGCTGCCAGCAGCAGACCGCCGAGACTCAGCCAAAAAATATGCGGATGGATAGCTATCATCTCGATCATGATTTATTTCGCTCGTTCGCGCTGTCTTTCACCAGTTCAGCAATCCCGGCAATCGACCCCATCAGGCTGCTGGCGTCTAATGGCATCATCACCACTTTGCTGTTACTGGAGGAACCAATCTGCTGTAACGCTTCGGTGTATTTCTGCGCCACGAAGTAATTCACCGCCTGAATGTCACCAGAAGCAATGGCTTCAGACACCATTTGGGTCGCGCGGGCTTCCGCTTCGGCAGAACGTTCACGCGCTTCGGCCTGTAAGAATGCCGACTGACGTTCGCCTTCCGCTTTCAGGATTTGTGACTGTTTTTCACCTTCGGCTTTGAGGATTTCCGCCTGACGGATCCCTTCCGCTTCAAGGATGTAAGCGCGTTTGGTACGTTCCGCTTTCATCTGTGCGTTCATCGAAGAGATAAGCTCAGCCGGTGGGCGCACATCGCGAATTTCAATACGGGTGACTTTTATCCCCCACGGATTAGTGGCTTCATCGACAATATGCAGCAGACGCGAGTTAATGCTGTCGCGCTGAGAGAGCATTTCATCGAGTTCCATTGAACCCAGAACGGTACGGATATTAGTCATGGTCAGGTTGATGATCGCAAGTTCCAGATTGCTGACTTCATAAGCGGCACGCGGGGCATCAATCACCTGAATAAAGCACACGGCGTCGATAGTGACGTTGGCGTTATCTTTCGAGATAACTTCCTGGGATGGGATATCGAGCACTTGCTCCATCATATTGATCTTACGACCAATGCGGTCCATAAACGGCACCACCAGACTGAGCCCCGGCTGTAATGTTTTGGTATAACGACCAAATCGTTCTACCGTCCACTGATAGCCCTGCGGAACGATTTTGACGCCCGCACCAACAATCACCAGCGCGACAAAAATGAGAATCGGGATAAAAATAAGCATCGGAAAAACCTCCTGTTGTACCGTCCATAAAGAGCAAAATTGCTGCTTGATTAAACAAATTATACCTGATTACTGAAAGAGAGTTCCCCCTTATTCTTGCGGAGGATAAACTGTTTTTAGTAAAAATCAGAAAAGGGATGGGCAATGCAGGAAAATAGTCTTTTGCTCCAACTACAAAGTGTTGGATATCAGGCGGGCGATACGAAGATTCTCAATAACATCAATTTTTCGCTGCGTGCTGGCGAATTTAAGTTAATTACCGGCCCTTCTGGCTGCGGTAAAAGTACGCTACTAAAAATAGTTGCTTCATTAATCAGCCCGACCAGCGGAACGTTACTGTTTGAAGGTGAGGATGTCAGCACACTAAAGCCAGAAACCTATCGCCAACAAGTTTCTTACTGCGCCCAGACGCCGGCTCTGTTTGGCGACACGGTCTACGATAACCTGATCTTTCCCTGGCAGATCCGTAACCAGCAGCCTGACCCGGCCATTTTTCTCGATTTTCTCGAACGTTTCTCCTTGCCGGACACCATTTTGACGAAAAATATCGCCGAGCTATCTGGTGGTGAAAAACAACGCATCTCATTGATTCGTAACCTACAATTTATGCCGAAGGTTTTATTGCTCGACGAAATCACCAGTGCGCTGGATGAAAGCAACAAACGCAACGTCAATGAGATGATCCACCGCTATGTACGTGAGCAAAATATTGCGGTGTTGTGGGTGACGCACGATAAAGACGAAATTAATCATGCGGATAAGGTGATTACACTGCAACCGCATGCCGGAGAAATGCAGGAAGCACGCTATGAACACGCATAATATTACCAACGAGTCACTGGCACTGGCATTAATGCTGGTGGTTGTCGCAATCTTAATTAGCCATAAAGAAAAACTGGCGCTGGAGAAAGATATTCTCTGGAGTGTGGGGCGTGCGATAATTCAGCTGATTATTGTCGGCTATGTGCTGAAGTATATTTTCAGCGTGGATGATGCCAGCCTGACATTATTGATGGTGTTATTTATCTGCTTTAATGCGGCGTGGAATGCGCAAAAACGCAGTAAATATATTGCTAAAGCCTTTGTCTCGTCATTTATTGCTATTACGGTCGGGGCGGGAATTACTCTGGCGGTGCTGATTCTCTCAGGGTCGATTGAGTTTATCCCGATGCAGGTGATCCCGATCGCCGGGATGATAGCCGGTAACGCCATGGTGGCAGTCGGGCTGTGTTATAACAATCTCGGGCAGCGGTTTATCAGCGAACAGCAACAGATTCAGGAGAAACTGAGTCTTGGCGCGACGCCGAAACAGGCTTCAGCGATATTGATTCGCGACAGTATTCGCGCGGCTTTAATTCCGACGGTCGATTCAGCAAAAACGGTAGGCTTAGTGAGTTTACCAGGAATGATGTCCGGGCTGATATTTGCCGGGATTGATCCGGTGAAGGCGATTAAATATCAGATTATGGTGACCTTTATGCTGCTCTCAACCGCCAGCCTGTCGACCATTATTGCCTGCTATTTAACCTATCGTAAGTTTTACAATTCGCGCCACCAGTTGGTGGTGACGCAATTGAAGAAGAAATAATGCGATGCCGGATGCGCAGCATCGCATCCGGCGTTGTGGTTCATGTGCCGATCAACGGAAAATCAATACAACAACGCATACAGCTGGCGGCGATACTTCGACGCCAGTGCATCACCCGTACCCAGCGCAGCGAGGATCTCCTGGAACGTTTTACGCGTCTGACCGTCTGCGGCGGTGAGATCTTTACGCAGATGCCCAAACAGTAACTCCAGAGCCTCTTCATTGCGCCCAACCTGATGCAGTTGCAGTGCCAGTTGCGTCGCCAGTGCGGCATCTTCTGGGTTCTCCGCCACCTGCTGTTGCAGCTGCTGAATTTCCGGCGTATCTGCCGCCTGCTTCAGCAGTTCGATTTGCGCCACCAGCCCCTGGTAGCGGGTGTCCTGATCCTGCAACGGAATGGTTTTCAGCACCGCTTCTGCATCTTCAGAACGGTTCAGCGCAATCAGCGTTTCTGCCAGCAGCAGGCCGATTTCCCCGTTCTGATTCGACAACTGCCAGGCGTCTTTCAGCAATGGCAGGGCGTCGGTGTAATTGCCTTCCTGCATCAGTTGCATCGCCTGCTGCGCTTTCAGCTCTTCTTCGCGCGGCAGCACTTTATCCAGCAGGGCGCGGATCGCTTCTTCCGGTTGCGGTCCCTGGAAGCCGTCTACCGGTTGCCCGTTCTGGAACAGATACACGGTCGGAATCGCGCGCAGACCAAACTGGGAAGCAATCATCTGCTCGGCGTCGCAGTCCAGCTTCGCCAGAATAAATTGCCCGTTGTACTGCGCCGCGAGGCTTTCCAGAATTGGGGTTAACTGCAAACAGTGCTGGCTACGTTCAGACCAAAAATAGAACAGCACCGGTGTGGTCATCGACTGTTCAAGAACCTGTTGCAGGTTAGATTCGTTAATGTTGACAATATTTTCTACGGACATGGAGTCGCTCTCTGTTGTCGATATTTTCTTTGACATGGGGGCTTAAGCGCGCGCTTCAACTCACCCCTGCAATATTTTGTCCATCACGCGCCCCGGCAGCAGGCGCTTAAGCACCATTACTGCCCAGGTCACCAGCGTCACCGGATAGCGCATCTTCGGTTTCTCGCTAATAAAAGCATGGCGCACTTTGTTGACCACCGCTTCTGGCCCCAACGTAAAGCGAGCGGCGATGCCGGGATTTTCGACCGGTTTATCGCTTTGCGTCTGGTTGACGTTGTCGGTGAAGCGGGTACGAATGGGACCGGGTTCGATCAGGCTAACTTTAATTCCGCTGTGGCGCAGCTCCATGCGCAGTGCGTCTGACCACGCCTCCAGCGCATATTTACTGGCCGCGTAAGCGCCGCGACCCGGCGTGGAGATTAATCCCATCACCGATGAGGTCATCACAATACGCCCTTCACCGTGCGGCAACATAGCCGGTAACAGGCGCATGGTGAGCTGGTGTGCGCCGAAAAAGTTGGCGGAAAACTGCTGTTCCATCTGCGCACGGCTGATGGTGGAAAGGGGGCCATACATGCCGAATCCGGCATTGTTAAAGATCCCATACAGACAATTATCGGTCAGGGCGATCACTTCGTCGGCTGCGCGATCAACACTTTCTGGCGAATCCAGATCGATCAACACACCGGTGAATCCCATGCTGTTCATGCGCTCAACATCATCCGTTTTCCGGCAACCTGCCAGCACATGAAAACCCTGGCGTTTTAATTCGAGCGCGCTTTCCAGACCAATTCCACTGGAACATCCGGTAATTAAGACCGATTTTTGCATAACTTTACCTGTCAGGATCTCCGTTGCTTTATGAGTCATGATTTACTAAAGGCTGCAACTGCTTCGCCATCCAGTCGGCAATAAACGGCTGGGCGTCGCGGTTGGGATGAATACCGTCATCCTGCATCCATTGTGGCTTGAGGTAGACCTCTTCCATAAAAAAGGGCAGCAGCGGAACATCAAACTCTTTGGCGAGTTTGGGGTAAATGGCGCTAAAGGCTTCATTATAACGGCGACCATAGTTTGCAGGCAGACGTATTTGCATTAACAATGGTTCAGCGTTGGCGGCTTTGACATCCTGCAAAATCTGGCGCAGCGTTTGCTCGGTTTGCTGTGGCTGAAAACCACGCAAACCGTCATTGCCGCCCAGTTCAACCAGCACCCAACGCGGCTGATGCTGTTTCAGCAGAGCCGGAAGGCGCGCCAGCCCTTGTTGCGAGGTGTCGCCGCTGATGCTGGCATTAACTACCGACGTTTTACTCTGCCACTTATCATTCAACAAGGCAGGCCAGGCCGCGCTGGCAGACATTCGATACCCGGCGCTCAGGCTATCACCCAGAATCAATAACGTGTCCGCTGCGGCGGCACGGAAGGTTAACAGGACCAGGAACAGGAAGGGCAAATGCCAGCGGAAAACATTGTTGAAGTTCATCATCTTAAGAAGTCCGTCGGTCAGGGGGAGCATGAACTCTCCATCCTCACCGGAGTTGAGCTGGTTGTCAAACGTGGCGAGACCATCGCACTGGTGGGCGAGTCGGGATCGGGTAAGTCAACCTTGCTGGCGATCCTCGCCGGGCTGGATGACGGCAGCAGTGGCGAAGTGAGTCTGGTGGGACAACCGCTACATAATATGGACGAAGAAGCGCGGGCAAAGTTGCGCGCGAAGCACGTCGGCTTTGTTTTTCAGTCATTTATGTTAATTCCTACCCTTAACGCGCTGGAAAACGTCGAGCTTCCGGCGCTGCTGCGCGGTGAGAGTAGCGCGGAAAGTCGTAACGGAGCGAAAGCGTTGCTCGAACAGTTAGGGCTGGGTAAACGTTTGGATCATCTTCCGGCACAGCTTTCCGGCGGTGAACAGCAACGAGTGGCGCTGGCACGAGCCTTTAACGGTCGACCTGATGTGCTGTTTGCCGACGAACCCACCGGCAACCTTGACCGCCAGACGGGCGATAAAATTGCCGACCTGCTGTTTTCCCTCAACCGTGAGCATGGCACCACGTTGATTATGGTGACCCACGATCTGCAACTGGCGGCACGCTGCGACCGCTGCTTACGGCTGGTGAACGGGCAGTTGCAGGAGGAAGCATGATTGCACGTTGGTTCTGGCGCGAATGGCGTTCGCCGTCGCTATTAATTGTCTGGCTGGCGCTAAGCCTGGCGGTGGCCTGCGTGCTGGCGCTGGGCAATATCAGCGATCGCATGGAGAAGGGCTTAAGCCAACAAAGCCGGGAGTTTATGGCGGGCGATCGGGCGTTGCGCAGTTCGCGCGAAGTGCCGCAAGCATGGCTGGAGGAAGCGCAAAAGCGCGGCCTGAAAGTCGGCAAGCAGCTGACTTTCGCCACCATGACATTTGCAGGCGACACACCGCAGCTGGCGAACGTCAAAGCGGTGGATGATATCTACCCGATGTATGGCGATCTGCAAACCAATCCCCCTGGCCTGAAACCGCAGGCGGGCAGCGTATTGCTGGCCCCACGCCTGATGGCACTGCTTAACCTGAAAACGGGCGACACCATTGACGTGGGCGATGCCACCTTGCGGATTGCCGGAGAAGTGATTCAGGAACCGGATTCTGGTTTTAATCCCTTCCAGATGGCTCCGCGTCTGATGATGAATCTGGCGGATGTCGATAAAACCGGAGCCGTGCAGCCGGGGAGTCGGGTCACCTGGCGCTATAAATTCGGCGGCAGCGAGAACCAGCTCGACAGCTATGAGAAATGGTTGTTACCTCAGCTTAAACCCGAACAACGCTGGTACGGTCTGGAACAGGACGAAGGCGCGCTGGGGCGATCGATGGAACGCTCGCAACAGTTCCTGCTGCTTTCGGCGCTTCTGACCTTGCTGCTGGCAGTGGCAGCAGTGGCGGTAGCGATGAATCATTACTGTCGCAGTCGCTACGATCTGGTGGCGATCCTCAAAACGCTGGGGGCAGGGCGAGCGCAACTGCGTAAGCTAATCGTCGGTCAGTGGTTGATGGTGCTGACGCTTTCAGCCATTACCGGTGGGGCGATAGGCCTGTTGTTCGAAAACGTGTTGATGGTGCTGCTCAAGCCCGTTCTGCCTGCTGCACTACCGCCAGCCAGCCTCTGGCCGTGGCTGTGGGCGCTTGGCACCATGACGGTCATCTCGCTGCTGGTGGGGCTACGACCATACCGCTTGTTGCTGGCAACGCAGCCTTTACGCGTATTACGTAATGATGTGGTAGCGAACGTCTGGCCGCTGAAGTTTTATCTGCCGATTGTCAGTGTGGTGGTTGTGCTGCTGCTCGCCGGATTAATGGGGGGCAGTATGCTGCTCTGGGCGGTGCTGGCGGGCGCGGTAGTACTGGCTTTGCTATGCGGTGTGCTGGGCTGGATGCTGCTGAATGTACTTCGCCGCATGACGCTGAAATCGCTGCCTCTGCGCCTGGCGGTTAGCCGCCTGTTACGTCAGCCGTGGTCAACGTTAAGCCAGCTTTCGGCATTTTCGCTCTCCTTTATGCTGCTGGCACTGCTGCTGGTGTTGCGTGGCGATCTGCTCGACCGCTGGCAGCAGCAGCTACCTCCAGAAAGCCCGAACTACTTTTTAATTAACATCGCCACAGAACAGGTAGCACCGCTAAAAGCGTTCCTCGCGGAACATCAGATAGTCCCGGAATCGTTTTATCCGGTGGTGCGGGCGCGGCTGACGGCGATTAACGATAAGCCGACAGAAGGTAATGAAGATGAGGCGCTTAACCGCGAACTCAATCTTACCTGGCAAAATACGCGGCCCGATCATAATCCGATTGTCGCCGGTAACTGGCCGCCAAAAGCCGATGAAGTGTCGATGGAAGAGGGGCTGGCGAAACGCTTAAACGTTGCCCTCGGTGATACCGTGACTTTTATGGGCGATACCCAGGAGTTCCGCGCTAAAGTGACCAGCCTGCGCAAAGTGGACTGGGAAAGTCTGCGGCCTAATTTCTATTTTATTTTCCCTGAAGGGGCATTAGACGGGCAACCGCAGAGCTGGCTTACCAGTTTCCGCTGGGAGAATGGCAACGGCATGCTGACGCAACTCAACCGCCAGTTCCCTACCATTAGCCTGTTAGACATTGGCGCGATTTTAAAACAGGTCGGTCAGGTGCTGGAGCAGGTAAGTCGGGCGCTGGAAGTGATGGTGGTGCTGGTCACCGCCTGCGGTATGTTGTTGTTGCTGGCTCAGGTGCAGGTGGGAATGCGTCAGCGTCATCAGGAGCTGGTGGTGTGGCGCACACTCGGTGCGGGCAAAAAACTGCTGCGCACGACATTATGGTGTGAGTTCGCCATGCTTGGGTTTGTTTCTGGCCTGGTGGCCGCAATTGGTGCGGAAACGGCGCTGGCAGTGTTGCAGGCGAAAGTGTTTGATTTCCCGTGGGAGCCAGACTGGCGATTGTGGATTGTGCTGCCGTGCAGCGGTGCGCTGCTGCTGTCGCTTTTCGGCGGCTGGCTGGGCGCGCGACTGGTTAAGGGTAAGGCGCTGTTCAGGCAGTTTGCGGGGTGATGTGATAAAGCCGTTTATTTCTACCTGGTAGATAAACGGCTTTATTATTAGTGCATCACGTAATTAAAAAATTGTTATGCCCAAACATATAATTAATATACATTGCCAAATGAGTTGTTTATTAAGTTTATATTATATAATTAAAATCTATGGAATGGGTATAGTCATATGGGTGACATTATATATTTACGCATTACAGGGGAGCAACAAGGGGATATTTCTGCAGGATGCGGGACGCAAGCCTCTGTCGGGAATCGGTATCAACAGGGACATGAGGATGAAATATTTGTTTTTAGTTTTCATGGAGGAGTAAGTAACACAGGATTTGGCATTAATCATCAAGCGATACAATTTTGTAAAATTCTCGATAAAAGCTCACCGCTGCTGATGAATTGCATTAATAATAACGAACGATGCCGTTTTGAGTTTTATTTTTATCGTATTAATAAATATGGAAAATGGGAAAGGTATTATTATATTGAAGTCCGTGGTGCAACGTTAACTCAGAATCAGATTATAATAAAAGAAAATGAACTCGACTATCAATATATAACAATACACTACGAATATATCTACTGTAAGCATCTTACAGCCAATACAGAATTTAGTTATTTACTCACACCTGAAAATTATAATCGCCTTTTCCCACCGACGCTCTTACCTGTCGAGGAAAAACCAGAAATACCGCCTAAACGAGAAATTATCCTCACCATTGGCGTATTCTTTGATGGCACAGGAAACAATTTAACCAATACGAATTTACGTATGAGTTTTTGCCAACCAGAAACCTATGGTCTGGATATACAGGATTTGGCCTCATTTAATAAACAATGTTTGAGCAAGCAGGGTAAAACGGGATCCGGTGTACAGAGCTATTTGAATTACTATACGAATATTCATTGGTTGAATGAGTTGTATCATCGGCAATTAGTTTTAGATGATGATGTATTTAACATTCAGGAAAAAATATATATTGAAGGCATTGGCACTGAAAATAATAAAGCAGACTCTCTGGTAGGAATGGGACTAGGAAATAATGATACTGGGGTAATTGCCAAAACTGACCGTGCGATATCACTGCTTCGTGAGGCACTGGCAGAGATTATTGTTGATTTTAAGGATGCTAAACTAGTAATTAAACGTCTACAGTTTGACGTATTTGGCTTTAGTCGTGGGGCAGCAGCCGCACGGCACTTTACTAATCGCGTATTTGAGCGTGATCCCGTACTGATTAAAACCATTACGACGGCATTTCAGTCAGTTGAATATTTAGGTAAACCTTCCGGGGAAGTGCAATTTTTAGGTATTTTTGACACAGTTGCAGCCATCGGAGGGCTGATGGATGGTTTTGACCCTCATGATGGTAATAACTTTCCGGTAAAAGTGAAGTTACCGCCAGGTGTGGCCAAACATGTATTCCAGCTTACAGCAATGCACGAATGCCGCTATAACTTTTGTCTCAATAGCATAAAGGAAAGCTGGCCAGAATTAAGTTTCCCTGGATCACATGCTGATATTGGTGGCGGTTATGACCCACTGGAAGATGAGTACCTGTTTTTAAGTCGCCCGGCGATTGAAACGGTACTGGAAAATGTGCCGGTGGAAGCGACAAGCACTTACCAAAAAGCAGCACAGCAGGCAGAGTTATTGTGGCGCTATTCAACGCTGGCTCCGATTCTGCCTTCTGGTGTCCTGAAAATTGAATCCAATATTGATGAAATAGCGTCACCTGACCACTTAGGTAATGTGAGAAAACGGGTCGCTGCAGCGGTGACATTTCGCAGAACTATCACCAATGACTGGTCAAAGATTGCGTTAAGAGTAATGTATGAAGTCGCTAAAGAGGCAGGGGTATTATTTGATGAAATACCAGATAATGATTATTATAAATATCCAGAGGAGTTAAGTAAAATATGTGATAAATCAATATCACAAGCTAAAGATGCATTGAAAAAATCTACGCCACAACCTTTTTCTTCAGAAGAACTACTCGTTGTCGGAAAATATTTACACTGTTCTTCCAACTGGAATGCCGTCGATTATCGATTAAAAAATAATGTGTCTGCTGAAGTATCAGCGTTTAAAACATTTAGTTTTGTTAATCGGCCGGATGAAAATTGGAGCAGAACTATATACGATATGCAAGGGAGTAAACAAAATGGAATTTAATATAAAGTTAACGTTTGTTTTTATTATGTGTATGATTCTTAATTTTAACGTAGCAGCGAAAGAAAAAATATCGTTGCTTGCACCCTATGATGAGTGGTATTTCCTTTTTTTCTACCCTAATGCGCTACCAGCACAAGTTACCTATGTAGAACTATTGGACACTGATGGTATCTATTATCAGTTCAGAACGCTGGATGCTACCGCTCCGAGTTCCACAACTATTGGTCAATGGAAAGATAATCTTCGGGTTGGGGTGTTATCATTCAATAAAGCCAAAAATCCCCCTATGTCTATCCATTTCTGCTGGGATTCAGTGATTGATAAAAGAGTGTATGAAACCTGGATAACGCTGGCGGGAGACGTCTGGAAATTGATGCTCACACCTTATTCAGTACCTGGCGATGGCAGTGAAAAGTATTATCTGCGGCATCTGTTAATCGGGCTGGCTCCGGAAGGGAAAATAGGAGTATGGCTAGAGAAACCTGATAAACCAAATATTCGCCTGACGGATAAGCAGATTCTGATAGAAACGGTTTCAGGTGAAAAAATGGAAATGTGTAATGGCCGAAGTGCCTATAAACATGGGTATTCTTATCCGGAAAGTACAAAAAACTTTATCAAAGATAAAAAATATCCCTATGGTAACTGGTAAGTCACAATGAAAATAATAGCTAAAATAATTTATAGATTAACCATTGCGTTAATGATAGCCGGATCAGTCCAGACAGCAGCGAAAGAAAAAATATCGTTGCTTGCACCCTATGATGAGTGGTATTTCAATTTTTTCTACCCTGATTCCCTACCAGCAAAAGTTACCTATGTGGAATTATTAGATACCGATGGCATCTATTATCAGTTCAGAACGCTGGCCAGTACTAATGCCAGTCCAGGAAGTGTTGGACAATGGAGCGAGAAAGTATCAGGGATGTCGTCAGTTTTTAATAAAGCCAAAAACCCACCAATGTCTATCCATTTTTGCTGGGATTCAGTGATTGATAAAAAAGTGTATGAAACCTGGATAACACTGGCGGGAGACGTCTGGAAATTGATGCTTACACCTTATTCACCACCAGGCGGTGGCAGTGAAAAGTATTATCTACAGTATCTGTTAATCGGACTGGCTCCGGAAGGAAAAGTACGGGTATGGCTTGATAAACGTGACAAACCCAATATTCGCCTGACGGATAAGCAGATTCTGATAGAAACGGTTTCAGGTGAAAAAATGGAAATGTGTAAAGGAATTTCCCGGCATGATTTTTCTCTTGGAGACGATGAATATGTTCTTGAGTTTATCAAAGATAACAAATATCCCTATGGCAACTGGTAGTTAACCAGTTGCACAATTTATTAAAGAGGAACGGAAAAGCATTTTTGTGGGTTAATAACCACAGGCATAAGTCTTAACCCATTCCGCCACTTCCGCCCACTCACCGCGAAAGACAACTTTTTCCGCTTTTTTCTCAAGCTGATAGCGATACATCGGGTCGTAATATTCTTCAAGTAACGGCACCAGCCAGGCCAGATGACCGTCGGTGCTGCCGGTGGTGAGTTGCGTTGTCAGCGCTGCATCCAGCCTTGCAGCCAGTTCGTTATATCGCTGTAGCCCCAGCCGACGCTTAATCGCCGAAAGACCATGATGCAGGTATTCGCAATACTCTTGCCAGCCCTGTTCGTCGCCATAAGCATGGGTAAAATCATGATGCATACGTAAGAAATACTCTTCGTTCAGGCGCTCAAGACGGATCTCAAACGGATCTTCTACCACCGCAATCGCCGCCTGAGTCATTCGCTCGCGCAGGCATTCCGGCAGGTGATTCGAACCGATCATCCGGCTTTCATCTTCCAGCACCCACAGGCGCAGCTCCTGACGGGCGTCGGTTTTTAGCATTTCGGCAGCCAGCAGGTTTTCAAAACTCGCCTGACTAAGTTGCGGCTGCAATGTGCGACCAAAAGCAGAACCGCGATGGCGCGCCAGCCCTTCCAGATCAACACCGTTTGGCTGTTGTTGCACTAACAGCGTTTTGCCGCTGCCGGTACAACCGCCAATCAGCACTATCGGTTTTTGTGCCAGTTCAATGGTCGCCTGAATCGCGGTCTGGCGCAGAGCCTTATAACCGCCTTCCACCAGCGGATAATCAATCCCCGCTTCATGCAGCCAGCGTTGCACAATATGTGAACGTTGACCGCCACGGGCGCAGCAGAGAATACCTTGCGGATTTTGCAGACACGCTGCCCGCCAGGCGTCCATGCGCTGCTGACGAATTTCACCCGCCACCAGTTTATGCCCCAGCGCCAGCGCCGCGTCAGACCCTTGCTGTTTGTAGCAGGTGCCAACGGCGGCGCGTTCATCATTATTCATTAACGGCAGATTGATAGCGGCGGGCATTGCGCCTTGCTCAAACTCGATGGGGGCGCGAACATCAATAATGGGCGTATCAGCAATCAGCAGGGCACGATAGTCCTGTTCCGTGTGTCTCTCTTGCATAGTAAAAAGTGAACCTCAAATCAGCTTGCGCGCTATTTTACGCGCCAACGCGCAAGGAAACTTGATTTTTAACTGTGTGAGTTGCCGAAAATTTCTAAAAATCCACTGATTTCCGGCCTGCGCTGGGTAAACAAGGCCACAATATCTTCCACCGCTTTGCCGCTGCCAAATTTACGCCATGCCAGACTCAATGGCGAAGGCGGGCGCATCGTTGGAATGACCCGGCTGACCAGTTGTTGATTATCAATCATCGACTGGCAAAGTGATTTTGGCAAAAAACCAATGCCAACGCCCGCCAGATGGGCGGCGATTTTCGTTTCCATATCAGGAACAATAATCTCCTTTTGCCCCGGCAAACGCCAGGCGACGCGTTTGGTTAAGGTGCGGGCGCTGTCTTCAATATTGACCGCAGGAAAGCGCCGCAACTGCGCTTCTGTTAGCGGCTCTTCAACCTTCGCCAGTGGATGATCTGCCGCCATGACAAAGCGCCATTGCACCGAACCTAAGGGATCAAGGCTAAAAGTATTTGCCAGTGCTTCGGTTCCCGTGACGCCGATGGCCAGTGAAAAACCTTCGTAAAGTAGCGAATCCCAGACGCCCATGTAGATTTGCCGGGAGATGTGAAACTGGGTAAAGGGGTAACGTTCATTCAGCCACGCCAGCAGTTGGGCGACGGCCTGGGGATTGTAGAGCAGGTTGTTGATGACAATATTCACCTGGCGTTCCACGCCATCATTCACCTGTTGTAGCTCGCTCGGCATGCTTTCCAGCCAGCTCAGCCAGTCTCTGGCCTGACAAAGCAGATGTTCGCCAGCCGCTGTCAACGTCACGCTACGAGTCGTGCGGAAAAACAGCGCCACTCCGGTATTCTCTTCCAGAAGCTTAATGCGATAACTGATGGTCGCCGTCGTTTTACATAATCGTTCTGCCGCTTTTGAAAAACTTCCCGTTTCGGCAACAGCAATGAAAGTCCGCAAAGTTTCTGGATCAAACATCTTCAGGTATCCCCTTTTAAATCCGCAGGTTGCGTGATTTTCCTGTCCTTTGATTTACCTGTATTTTCACATGATAACCCTGCGTGATTTGTGGGCTAAATCTAGTTTTGGAAAAATATTCCAACTTTTGTGTTGATGTTGTTCTCTTTAGGTTTTAGATTGCCTGTTATTGAAACCAAGCTGACCGGTCGGCGGTAGTTGAACGGAATTATGTTACAAGGACAAAAAGATGAAACTTCAGGTATTACCGTTAAGTCAGGAAGCCTTCTGTGCTTATGGCGACGTTATCGAAACGCAGCAACGGGATTTTTTCCATATTAACAATGGCCTGGTGGAGCGCTATCACGATTTGGCGCTGGTTGAGATTCTTGAGCAAGACCGTACGCTTATCAGCATTAACCGCGCGCAACCGGCGAATCTGCCGCTGACCATCCACGAACTCGAACGTCATCCGCTGGGTACTCAGGCCTTTATCCCGATGAAAGGTGAAGTGTTTGTAGTGGTCGTGGCGTCAGGTGACGATAAACCAGACCTGTCAACGCTGCGGGCGTTTATCACCAACGGTGAGCAGGGGGTGAATTATCATCGTAACGTCTGGCATCACCCGCTTTTCGCCTGGCAGCGCGTCACCGATTTTCTGACCATCGATCGCGGCGGCAGTGACAACTGTGATGTTGAAAGTATTCCTGAACAGGAACTCTGTTTTGCGTGACGCCTGCAACCGACTTGCATAAGATAAACTAATTGTTCATTGTTTATGCTCACTTGTAGGTCGGAGTTAACGTAGGTATGACGGAAGTTAGACGGCGCGGCAGGCCAGGACAGGCGGAGCCTGTGGCACAGAAGGGCGCACAGGCGTTAGAGCGGGGAATTGCGATTCTGCAATATCTGGAAAAAAGTGGAGGAAGTTCGTCGGTTAGCGATATTTCTCTCAATCTGGATTTGCCGCTCTCGACGACCTTTCGCCTGTTAAAGGTTTTACAGGCAGCGGATTTTGTCTATCAGGACAGTCAGTTAGGCTGGTGGCATATAGGATTAGGTGTCTTTAACGTCGGCGCGGCGTACATCCATAACCGTGATGTCCTCTCCGTCGCCGGGCCGTTTATGCGCCGCCTGATGCTACTTTCCGGCGAGACGGTCAATGTCGCGATTCGTAACGGCAATGAAGCGGTATTAATTGGTCAGTTAGAGTGTAAATCGATGGTCAGGATGTGTGCGCCGCTGGGCAGTCGTCTGCCGCTGCATGCTTCCGGTGCGGGCAAGGCGCTGCTTTATCCGCTGGCGGAAGATGAGCTGATGAGCATCATCCTGCAAACCGGTTTGCAGCAGTTTACGCCAACGACGCTTGTGGATATGCCCACCTTGCTGAAGGACCTGGAACAAGCGCGTGAACTGGGCTATACCGTAGATAAAGAAGAGCATGTTGTAGGCCTGAATTGCATAGCTTCAGCAATTTACGATGATGTAGGTAGTGTTGTTGCCGCTATCTCCATCTCCGGGCCTTCATCAAGACTGACAGAAGATCGTTTTGTCAGTCAGGGTGAGCTGGTCAGAGACACCGCCCGCGATATCAGCACGGCGTTGGGACTGAAAGCACATCCATAGTGTCTGTCGCATCCCGCTCTGCGGAGCGGGTTTTTTTGACAAAATTTGAAAGTTGGAAAATTTTTCCAATTAATAGAGGTAGGAATAAAATGGCAAAAATGAGAGCCGTTGACGCGGCAATGTATGTGCTGGAGAAAGAAGGTATCACCACCGCCTTCGGCGTTCCGGGAGCTGCAATCAATCCGTTCTACTCAGCGATGCGTAAGCACGGCGGTATTCGTCACATTCTGGCGCGTCACGTGGAAGGTGCGTCGCACATGGCGGAAGGCTATACCCGCGCAACGGCTGGGAATATCGGCGTTTGTCTGGGGACTTCTGGTCCTGCGGGCACGGACATGATCACCGCGCTCTATTCCGCTTCTGCTGATTCCATTCCTATTCTGTGCATCACTGGTCAGGCTCCGCGCGCCCGTCTGCATAAAGAAGATTTCCAAGCTGTGGATATCGAAGCTATCGCCAAGCCGGTCAGTAAAATGGCGGTTACAGTTCGTGAAGCGGCGCTGGTGCCTCGTGTGCTGCAACAGGCATTTCACCTGATGCGTTCTGGGCGTCCGGGTCCGGTACTGGTGGATTTACCGTTCGACGTACAGGTTGCGGAAATCGAGTTTGATCCTGACATGTACGAACCGCTGCCAGTCTACAAACCTGCAGCCAGCCGTATGCAGATCGAAAAAGCGGTAGAAATGTTAATTCAGGCCGAACGTCCGGTGATTGTTGCCGGGGGCGGGGTGATCAACGCCGATGCCGCGGCGCTGTTACAACAGTTTGCCGAACTGACCAGCGTTCCGGTGATTCCAACGCTGATGGGCTGGGGCTGTATTCCGGATGATCACGAACTGATGGCCGGGATGGTGGGTCTGCAAACCGCGCATCGTTACGGTAACGCAACGTTGCTGGCGTCCGACATGGTGTTTGGTATCGGTAACCGTTTTGCTAACCGTCATACCGGTTCGGTAGAGAAATACACCGAAGGGCGCAAAATCGTTCATATCGATATTGAGCCGACGCAAATTGGCCGCGTGCTGTGCCCGGATCTCGGCATTGTCTCCGACGCCAAAGCGGCGCTGACGCTGCTGGTTGAAGTGGCGCAGGAGATGCAAAAAGCAGGTCGTCTGCCGTGTCGTAAAGAATGGGTCGCCGACTGCCAGCAGCGCAAACGTACTTTGTTGCGTAAAACTCACTTCGACAACGTGCCAGTGAAACCGCAGCGCGTGTATGAAGAGATGAACAAAGCCTTTGGACGTGATGTTTGCTATGTCACCACCATCGGCCTGTCACAAATCGCTGCGGCGCAAATGCTGCATGTCTTTAAAGACCGTCACTGGATCAACTGTGGTCAGGCAGGCCCGCTGGGCTGGACCATTCCGGCGGCGCTGGGGGTTTGTGCCGCTGATCCAGAGCGCAATGTGGTGGCGATTTCCGGTGACTTCGACTTCCAGTTCCTGATTGAAGAATTAGCCGTTGGCGCACAGTTCAACATTCCGTACATCCATGTGCTGGTCAATAACGCCTATCTCGGTCTGATTCGCCAGTCGCAACGCGCATTTGATATGGATTACTGCGTACAGCTCGCGTTCGAAAATATTAACTCCAGTGATGTGAACGGTTACGGCGTTGACCACGTGAAAGTAGCGGAAGGTTTAGGTTGTAAAGCTATCCGCGTTTTCAAACCGGAAGATATTGCTCCAGCCTTTGAACAGGCGAAAGCCTTAATGGCGCAGTACCGTGTCCCGGTGGTGGTGGAAATTATGCTGGAACGTGTAACCAATATTTCGATGGGCAGTGAACTGGATAACGTCATGGAATTTGAAGATATCGCTGATAGCGCAGCGGACGCGCCGACTGAAACCTGCTTCATGCACTATGAATAAGGGAGATAAATAATGTTACGTTTCTCTGCTAATTTATCGATGTTATTTGGTGAATATGATTTTCTCGCCCGTTTTGAGAAAGCCGCGCAGTGTGGTTTTCGCGGTGTTGAATTTATGTTTCCTTATGACTACGACATTGAAGAATTAAAACATGTACTGGCGAGTAATAAACTCGAACATACGTTACATAATTTACCGGCGGGTGACTGGGCGGCAGGCGAGCGGGGTATTGCCTGTATTCCTGGCCGTGAAGAAGAGTTTCGTGATGGCGTAGCAGCAGCGATTCGTTATGCCCGTGCGTTGGGGAATAAAAAAATCAACTGTCTGGTCGGTAAAACGCCGACTGGTTTCAGCAGTGAACAGATTCACGCAACGCTTGTGGAAAACCTGCGTTATGCCGCGAATATGTTGATGAAAGAAGATATTTTATTACTGATTGAACCTATCAACCATTTCGATATTCCTGGTTTCCATCTCACCGGAACTCAACAGGCGTTGAAACTGATTGACGATGTTGGTTGCTGCAATTTAAAAATTCAGTATGACATTTATCACATGCAGCGGATGGAAGGTGAATTAACCAACACCATGACCCAATGGGCCGATAAAATTGGTCACCTGCAAATTGCCGATAATCCACATCGCGGCGAACCAGGGACCGGAGAAATTAATTACGAATATCTCTTTACGGTAATTGAAAATTCTGACTACAACGGTTGGGTTGGGTGTGAATATAAACCTCAAACCACCACGGAAGCTGGTTTACGCTGGATGGATCCGTACCGTTAAAACGTAACGCTGTTCAGGCAATGCTTTTTTAGGCCGCTAAGTCGGCAGGGGATCGTGTTGTCTGGATTCAGGAATAGCGACATTTAAAAAGAGGTTAATTATGAAACTGGGATTTATTGGCTTAGGCATTATGGGTACTCCGATGGCCATTAATCTGGCGCGTGCCGGTCATCAATTACATGTCACGACCATTGGACCGGTTGCTGATGAATTACTGTCACTCGGTGCCGTTAATGTCGACACCGCGCGCCAGGTAACGGACGCTGCCGACATCATTTTTATAATGGTGCCGGATACGCCGCACGTTGAAGAAGTTCTGTTTGGTGAAAATGGTTGTACCAAAGCCGCGCTGAAGGGCAAGACCATTGTTGATATGAGCTCCATTTCACCGATTGAAACTAAACGTTTCGCTCGTCAGGTGAATGAACTGGGTGGCGATTATCTCGATGCGCCAGTCTCCGGCGGTGAAATCGGCGCGCGTGAAGGGACGTTGTCGATTATGGTTGGCGGTGACGAAGCGGTATTTGAACGTGTTAAACCGCTGTTTGAACTGCTCGGTAAAAATATCACCCTCGTGGGCGGTAACGGCGACGGTCAAACCTGCAAAGTGGCAAACCAGATTATCGTGGCGCTCAATATTGAAGCGGTTTCTGAAGCCCTGTTGTTTGCTTCGAAAGCCGGTGCTGATCCGGTGCGTGTGCGCCAGGCGCTGATGGGCGGCTTTGCTTCCTCACGTATTCTGGAAGTTCATGGTGAGCGCATGATTAAACGCACCTTTAATCCTGGTTTCAAAATCGCTCTGCACCAGAAAGATCTCAACCTGGCACTGCAAAGTGCGAAAGCACTGGCGCTGAACCTGCCAAACACCGCGACCTGCCAGGAGCTATTTAATACCTGTGCGGCAAACGGTGGCAGCCAGTTGGATCACTCTGCATTAGTGCAGGCGCTGGAATTAATGGCTAACCATAAACTGGCCTGATGCCCGCAATAAAAATGGCCGATATCAGAAAATGAATCGGCCAGCAATATAAAAAAAGAAAGCAGCCAACGACGTTGCTTCAGTATTAAAAATAATATTTTTATTTGTTCCTCATAGCTAGATTAAAACAACGTTATTCGATACGTGAAATTAAGAGGGATTTATGGAACATCAGAGAAAACTATTCCAGAAACGCGGCTATAGCGAAGATCTATTGCCGAAAACGCAAAGCCAGCGGACCTGGAAAACATTTAACTATTTTACCTTATGGATGGGTTCGGTTCATAACGTTCCCAATTATGTGATGGTCGGCGGCTTTTTTATTCTCGGCTTGTCTACCTTTAGTATTATGCTGGCAATTATCCTTAGCGCCTTTTTTATTGCTGTGGTAATGGTATTAAACGGTGCGGCGGGCAGTAAATACGGCGTACCGTTTGCCATGATCCTACGAGCTTCTTATGGCGTGCGTGGCGCTCTGTTTCCCGGACTATTAAGAGGCGGGATTGCTGCCATTATGTGGTTTGGTTTGCAGTGTTATGCCGGATCGCTGGCGTTTCTTATTTTGATAGGCAAAATCTGGCCGGGATTTTTAACTCTCGGTGGTGATTTCACCCTGTTAGGGCTTTCACTGCCAGGCCTGATTACGTTCTTACTCTTCTGGCTGGTGAACGTTGGTATCGGCTTCGGCGGTGGCAAAGTATTAAATAAATTCACCGCCATTCTTAACCCGTGCATCTATATCGTTTTCGGCGGCATGGCGATTTGGGCGATTTCACTGGTAGGTATCGGTCCAATTCTCGACTACATCCCGAGCGGTATCCAGAAAGCAGAAAACAGCGGTTTCCTGTTTCTGGTGGTGATTAACGCGGTGGTTGCGGTTTGGGCGGCACCGGCGGTGAGTGCATCTGACTTTACGCAAAACGCCCACTCTTTCCGTGAGCAGGCGCTGGGACAAACGCTGGGATTAGTGGTGGCCTATATTCTGTTTGCGGTCGCCGGGGTAAGTATTATTGCTGGCGCCAGTATTCATTACGGCGCTGATACCTGGAACGTGCTGGATATTGTTCAACGTTGGGACAGCTTGTTCGCCTCATTCTTTGCGGTACTGGTTATTCTGATGACGACTATCTCCACTAACGCCACCGGTAATATTATTCCAGCCGGTTATCAGATTGCCGCCATTGCACCGACAAAACTGACCTATAAAAACGGCGTACTGATTGCCAGTATTATCAGCCTGCTGATCTGTCCGTGGAAATTAATGGAAAATCAGGACAGTATTTATCTGTTCCTCGATATTATCGGTGGGATGCTGGGTCCGGTAATTGGTGTCATGATGGCGCATTATTTTGTGGTGATGCGCGGACAAATTAATCTTGATGAACTGTATACCGCTTCAGGTGATTTCAAATATTACGATAACGGATTTAATCTCACGGCGTTCTCAGTAACTCTGGTAGCGGTTATTTTATCTCTCGGCGGTAAATTTATTCCGGTCATGGAACCGTTATCGCGTGTTTCATGGTTTGTCGGCGTTATCGTCGCCTTTGCGGCCTACGCTTTATTAAAAAAACGCACAGCAGTCGAAAAAACAGGAGAACAAAAAGTCACAGGTTAATTAATCCCGATATTCAAAATTGAGTTAGAAAAACCAATCTGTATTTTACAAGGAGTTTGTTATGTCTTTTGATTTAATTATTAAAAACGGCACCGTCATTTTAGAAAACGAAGCTCGCGTTGTAGATATCGCCGTTAAAGGCGGAAAAATTGCCGCTATCGGTCAGGATCTGGGCGATGCAAAAGAAGTTATGGATGCGTCTGGTCTGGTGGTTTCTCCGGGCATGGTTGATGCGCACACCCATATTTCTGAACCAGGTCGTAGCCACTGGGAAGGTTATGAAACCGGTACTCGCGCAGCGGCAAAAGGCGGTATCACCACCATGATCGAAATGCCGCTCAATCAGCTGCCTGCAACGGTTGACCGCGCTTCTATTGAACTGAAGTTCGATGCTGCTAAAGGCAAGCTGACTATCGATGCGGCACAACTCGGTGGCCTGGTGTCTTACAACATCGACCGTCTGCACGAGCTGGATGAAGTGGGCGTTGTCGGCTTCAAATGCTTCGTTGCGACCTGTGGCGATCGCGGTATCGATAACGACTTCCGTGATGTAAACGACTGGCAGTTCTTCAAAGGCGCGCAGAAGCTGGGCGAACTGGGTCAGCCGGTGCTGGTGCACTGCGAAAACGCGCTGATCTGTGACGAACTGGGCGAAGAAGCGAAGCGTGAAGGTCGCGTAACCGCTCATGACTATGTGGCTTCGCGTCCGGTATTTACCGAAGTGGAAGCGATTCGCCGCGTGCTGTACCTGGCGAAAGTTGCTGGTTGCCGTCTGCACGTTTGCCACGTCAGCAGCCCGGAAGGTGTTGAGGAAGTCACTCGTGCACGTCAGGAAGGTCAGGACGTTACCTGTGAATCCTGCCCGCATTACTTTGTGCTGGATACCGATCAGTTCGAAGAAATTGGCACCCTGGCGAAGTGTTCACCGCCGATCCGCGATCTGGAAAACCAGAAAGGCATGTGGGAAAAACTGTTTAACGGTGAAATCGACTGCCTGGTTTCCGACCACTCTCCATGCCCGCCGGAAATGAAAGCAGGCAACATCATGAAAGCATGGGGCGGTATCGCCGGTCTGCAAAGCTGCATGGACGTGATGTTCGATGAAGCGGTACAGAAACGCGGTATGTCTCTGGCAATGTTCGGCAAATTAATGGCGACTAACGCAGCAGATATTTTCGGTCTGCAGCAAAAAGGCCGTATCGCCCCAGGAAAAGATGCCGACTTCGTCTTCATTCAGCCGAATAGCAGCTATGTTCTTACCAATGACGATCTGGAATATCGCCACAAAGTCAGCCCGTATGTTGGCCGTACCATTGGCGCGCGTATCACGAAAACCCTCTTACGTGGTGATGTGATTTACGACATCGAACAGGGCTTCCCTGTTGCGCCGAAAGGTCAATTTATCCTTAAACATCAGCAGTAATCTGGCCCCTGCAATGCCCGTCCTTGCGGCGGGCATTCTTCGGTTAAGGTGTGTTTATGTTCAATTTTGCAGTGAGCCGCGAAAGCCTGTTATCAGGATTTCAGTGGTTTTTCTTTATTTTTTGCAACACGGTTGTGGTTCCTCCTACGCTACTTTCTGCTTTTCAGTTGCCGCAAAGTAGCCTGCTTACGCTCACGCAATATGCTTTTCTCGCAACCGCGCTGGCCTGCTTCGCTCAGGCATTCTTCGGTCATCGTCGCGCTATTATGGAAGGGCCAGGTGGCCTGTGGTGGGGAACCATCCTCACGATTACTCTCGGCGAAGCCTCGCGCGGGACACCGATCAACGATATCGCTACCAGCCTGGCGGTGGGAATTGCGCTCTCTGGCGTGCTGACGATGTTGATTGGTTTTAGCGGATTAGGTCATCGCCTGGCGCGGTTATTTACGCCGTCGGTGATGGTCTTGTTTATGTTGATGCTGGGCGCGCAGCTGACCACTATCTTTTTCAAAGGTATGCTCGGGCTGCCGTTTGGCATAGCCGACCCGAATTTTAAGATTCAGTTACCGCCGTTCGCGCTCTCGGTGGCGGTGATGTGCCTGGTACTGGGGATGATTATCTTCCTGCCGCAACGTTTTGCCCGTTACGGCCTGCTGGTTGGCACCATAACCGGCTGGTTGTTGTGGTACTTTTGCTTTCCTTCTTCGCATTCGCTCTCCGGTGAGTTGCACTGGCAGTGGTTCCCGCTCGGCAGTGGCGGTGCTTTGTCGCCGGGGATTATTCTGACGGCGGTGATTACAGGTCTGGTAAATATCAGCAATACCTACGGTGCGATTCGTGGCACGGATGTTTTTTATCCGCAGCAGGGTGCGGGGAATACGCGTTATCGTCGCAGCTTTGTGGCGACCGGATTTATGACACTGATAACCGTGCCGCTGGCAGTAATTCCATTCTCACCGTTTGTTTCATCCATTGGTTTATTAACCCAGACTGGTGATTACACGCGGCGTTCATTTATTTATGGCAGCGTTATTTGCCTGCTGGTGGCGCTGGTTCCGGCACTCACGCGACTGTTTTGCAGTATTCCCTTACCGGTGAGTAGCGCGGTCATGCTGGTTTCTTATCTGCCTTTACTCTTTTCCGCGCTGGTGTTTAGCCAGCAAATAACGTTTACCGCTCGCAATATTTATCGACTCGCATTGCCGTTATTTGTCGGCATATTTTTAATGGCATTACCGCCTGTGTATCTGCAAGACCTTCCATTAACGCTTCGTCCTCTGCTCAGTAACGGCTTACTGGTCGGAATTTTACTGGCTGTTCTTATGGATAATCTTATTCCGTGGGAACGCATCGAATAATTTGTTGAAAAAGGATTGATAATGAAGATTGTCATTGCGCCAGACTCTTTTAAAGAGAGCTTAAGTGCAGAAAAATGTTGTCAGGCAATTAAAGCCGGGTTTTCGACCATATTTCCCGATGCGCACTATATCTGTTTGCCGATAGCGGATGGCGGCGAAGGGACGGTGGAGGCGATGGTCGCCGCGACGGACGGTAACATCGTGAAGCTTGAAGTCTGCGGGCCGATGGGCGAAAAAGTGAATGCTTTTTATGGCATTACCGGCGACGGGAAAACGGCGGTGATTGAGATGGCAGCAGCAAGTGGCCTGATGCTGGTCGCGCCTGAAAAGCGTAATCCGTTGCTGGCCTCCAGTTTTGGTACGGGGGAGTTAATTCGCCATGCGCTGGATAATGGCATTCGCCATATTATTCTCGGCATTGGCGGCAGTGCGACGGTCGACGGCGGTATGGGCATGGCGCAGGCGCTTGGTGTGCGTTTCCTTGATGCCGCCGGTCAGGCGCTGGCGGCTAACGGCGGCAATTTAGCGCGCGTGGCAAGCATTGAGATGAATGAATGCGATCCGCGTCTGGCGAACTGTCATATTGAAGTAGCATGTGACGTTGATAACCCGCTGGTAGGGACACGCGGCGCGGCGGCGGTGTTTGGCCCGCAAAAAGGGGCAACGCCGGAGATGGTCGAAGAGCTGGAACAGGGGCTGCAAAATTACGCCCGTGTTTTACAACAGCTAACTGAAATCAACGTCTGCCAGATGGCGGGCGGTGGCGCGGCGGGCGGTATGGGCATTGCGGCGGCGGTATTCCTCAATGCGGATATTAAACCGGGTATTGAGATTGTGTTGAATGCGGTCAATCTTGCGCAGGCAGTGCAGGGTGCAGCACTGGTGATCACCGGGGAAGGGCGCATCGACTTGCAAACGGCAGGCGGTAAAGCGCCGCTGGGTGTGGCATCGGTGGCGAAGCAGTTTAATGTCCCGGTGATTGGGATTGCTGGCGTATTGGGTGATGGCGTGGAAGTGGTGCACCAGTACGGCATTGATGCGGTATTCAGCATTTTGCCACGTCTGGCTCCTTTAGCCGAAGTGCTCGCCAGCGGTGAAACCAATCTCTTCCACAGTGCGCGAAATATTGCCTGCGCCATTAAAATAGGTCAGGGAATTAAACGCTGATTCTAACCATTAGAGCGGATGCGGTTTATATCGCATCTGCTTCAGATTGCTGACAACGTGCGTGTTGTGTATGCCGGATCCATCCCGGAAATTATCATGTAGGCCTGATAAGCGAAGCGCATCAGGCAATGTTGCGAAAAAAAAGCCACGGTATAAACCGTGGCGAAATCCAACATAGCTAAAATAAAAATATCAGGCGAGTGGTATTACTTAAATCTCAACGTCACGGTTGCAATCTTTTGAATAAATATAACTGAATGCTTCACCACGCCCTACACCATAACCAGCCTGTAAGGAATAAGCGCCCATAAAGATGTAATCGCCTTTTTTCACCGGTATCCAGTTATTATCAAGGTTATAAACTCCCTGACCGGAAAGAATATAAGCACCGTGCTCCTGAACGTGGGTTTCGATATAACCGTGGCTGGCACCTGGCGCAAAAGAGAGGATATGCATGTTCATATCAAAGCCTAACTCTTTGGGCAGGAAATCCAGCAGAATAACATCGTCCATACCTTCATAGTGAATGCGTTCCAGTTCGCTGGCATTGCCAGAAACCAGCCACGGCGCATGACCTCCTACCGGAACATAGCGACGCTTATATAAAAAGATTTGGCTATCTTCGGCCTGGGCGTTAACAAACGTCATTAAGGAGCCTGGCGGGCAATAAAGATAGCCACCTTCGCTTAAGGCAAATGTTTTGCCTTCGGCTTTGGCAGTGATATTTCCAGAAATGACATACAGGAACGTTTCAATTCCTTCGCCACCGAAGCCCTGTTGGTTGCCGCCGTTTTGATGCAGTGTGACCAGATAATCAACAAAAGAGGCACCCAGCTTTGGCGTGGAGAGGATTGTCGCGTCACAATTTTCAAAGCCCGGAATAATATTTTTTACCAGACCGTCTGGTGTTAACAGTGCGAAATTACCGTGTTTAACAATCGCACGGTTAGCCAGTAAATCATCGCGGTAACCGGTGACGTTATTTAAATATCCCATTTATAACTCCTTATTTCTGCCAGGCAAGTTGATAAAGCATGAGTGCCAACGTTTTGACCCCTTCGGCAAGGTCGGTAATATTGGTGCGTTCCGCCGGGTTATGGCTGATCCCGTTAATGCTGGGGATGAAAATCATGCAGGTCGGTACGCGAGGCGCGAAAATTTGCGCGTCGTGCCCGGCACCACTGTGCATCACCCGGTAATTCAGTTTTTCGCTTTCACACAATTCTGTCAGGGTGGCGACCAGCTCCTTATTCATCGGCACGGGTTCTTCGTCCATCCATAAATCGATATCAATACCAATGTCCATTTCATCGCAAATCGCCCGCATGTCGTTTTCTAACTGTTGGGTGAAATCGCGCAGCATGGCGGCGTCGGTATGACGACAATCAATGGTGAACGTGGTTTTCCCCGGCACCACATTCACCGTATTCGGGCGCGGCTCTACTTTGCCAAAGGTCAGCACCAGCGGATCGCCCATCTTTTTCGCTTTTTCGATCGACTGATGGCAAATGCGACTGAAAGCGTAAACCGTATCACGACGATAACCCATCGGCGTGGTGCCTGCATGGTTTGATTCGCCGTTCAGCGTCACCGTATAGCGACGCTGCCCGACAATTGCATTCACCACGCCAATTGACTGCCCATTACTTTCCAGCACACAGCCCTGTTCGATATGCAGTTCAACAAAGGCTTTAATATCCTGACGCGGAGTTAGTGGGGCGTTCGGCAGAGTAAATCCGCAAGCCTTCATCGCATCGACAAAACTATTTCCTTTGGCATCACAGATATTCCGCACGTCGTCAGGATTCGCCAGCCCAAAGATATTTTTACTTCCCCAGAAGACATACGGGAAGCGGCTGCCTTCTTCTTCTGCCATCGCCACCACTTTGACCGTACGTAACGGCGCGCCGTATTGCGTTTTCAACCAGTCAATTGCCAGCCACGCCGCCAGCGCGCCGAATTGCCCGTCGAGGTTACCGCCGTTAACCACGGTATCGATATGCGAACCGCTCAGAACCACTTCCTGTGGATATTCGGTGCCATTCAGGCGACCGTATAAATTCCCCACTTCATCGAAACGTGTTTCCAGCCCACTTGCGGCCATTCTTTTTTTAAATTGCTGCTGGGTTTCCAGCCATTCCGGCGAATAAAGTAAACGGGTCATTCCACCCGTTGGGTCAGCGCCAAAAGAGGAAAGCCAGGGCAGCGTTTCTTCTATGGCTTGACGAAAATGTGTAATCATAAGAAAGTCCTGTCTCAATAATTATTGCGCAAAGGGATTTTTCGTTTCGTATGACGTGTTATAAAGCGCGTCGGAAATTAAATACTGGTAAATATTATCAACAATTTCGATGCCTTCGACGGCGGCTTTGCGTTGTTTAATATCCTGATCCTGTCCGGGATAATAAACCTGATTAAAACCGGGCGCGGGGGTAATGGCATTTAATTCGCGCATGGTCTGGCTAAGATGTTGACGGAATAATTCGCTGGAGGAGAAAAAGTTCGGGTTAATAACTACATGTAATTGCCCCAAATTACGCCCGGCGTGTAAATCGTCATACATCGAACTGACCTGACGTCCGAACGGTAAGCCGAGTAACACGCCTGAGAGGACGTCAATCATCATCATCAGGCCATACCCTTTCGGCCCAGCGGCGGGGAGCAGAGCATGTACCGCGAACGGATCGGTTGTTGGTGCACCGTTTTTATCGACTGCCCAGGTATCCGGGATAGACATATTACGCGAGCGTGCGTCGAGCACTTTTCCCCATGCCTGTACGGTAGTCGCCATATCAAAGGTAAGGATCTCGTCGCCTTCTCCTGGGGCGGCAAAGGCCAGTGGGTTAGTGCCGTAATAAATTTCCGCACCGCCAAACGGCACCACCATTGGATCGGACTGGCACATCGAAATGCCAATCAATCCGGCGCGAGCTGCCTGCTGCACAAAATAAGAGATAGCGCCGCTGTGACCCATTCGGCTGATGCCGACCACCGCAACGCCATTTTGTTGTGCTGTTTTGATGGCATGTTCCATGCCCTTTTTCGCGGCGACCTGCCCGGCGGCATTGTCGGCATGTAAAATTGCCGAACACGGCCCGGTTTCCTCAAGACGAAACTCCGGTTCGCGGTTGGTGCCGCCTTTTGAAATGCGTTCGGCGTAGTATTCAACGCGTACCGCGCCATGAGAGTGGATCCCTCTGGCATCGGCGTAAACCAATACTTCAGCCACGGTTGCAGCGTGCTCACGTTTTAACCCAGCCTGGCAGAGTTTATTCTCGATTAGCTGGTGGAGTGTTTCCCGACTGATTTTCATCTGTCTTCCTTTTTAACGACGGTGTGAAGCATGACTGCAATTAACATACAGGGAAAATATCTGGATTATGTGATCCAGACAGGCAAAAAAATATAGTTAGAATTTATTTGATAATCCGCTCGTTTTTAACCTGTTTTTTAAAACAACCATGCTTATTAAAAAATAACGCGTAATTGCCTGGTGGTTATTTGAATTCTTTTGTTAATAATCCCTGTGTGATATTCATCACCTTATTTACCCGTTGTCATCGATACCGTAATCGCCACATTAACACTGCTCGTGCAATTGCCATGGGTGCAATTTTTAAGGAGTTGTTATGATCCACGCCTTTATTAAAAAAGGGTGTTTTCAGGATTCGGTCAGTTTAATGATTATTTCACGAAAACTCAGCGAATCAGAAAATGTTGATGATGTTTCCGTAATGATGGGGACGCCCGCCAATAAAGCGTTATTAGATACCACAGGTTTCTGGCATGACGATTTTAATCACGCCACGCCGAACGATATTTGCGTGGCAATTCGTAGCGAAGCGACGGATGCGGGGATCGCGCAGGCGATTATGCAGCAGCTTGAAGAGGCGTTAAAACAACTGGCGCAGGGTTCAGGCAGCAGCCAGGCGTTGACGCAGGTGCGTCGCTGGGACAGCGCCTGTCAGAAATTACCCGATGCCAATCTGGCGCTGATTTCAGTGGCTGGCGAGTATGCGGCGGAGCTGGCGAACCAGGCGCTGGATCGCAACCTCAACGTGATGATGTTCTCCGATAACGTCACGCTGGAAGATGAAATCCAACTTAAAACCCGCGCACGGGAAAAAGGCCTGCTGGTAATGGGGCCGGACTGCGGTACATCAATGATTGCCGCCACGCCGCTGGCTTTTGCTAACGTGATGCCGGAAGGCAACATTGGCGTCATTGGCGCTTCCGGTACCGGGATTCAGGAACTGTGTTCGCAGATTGCGCTGGCAGGGGAGGGAATTACTCACGCGATTGGCCTTGGCGGGCGCGATCTCAGCCGTGAAGTGGGCGGCATCAGTGCGCTGATGGCGCTGGAAATGCTCAGTGCAGACGAGAAAAGCGAAGTGCTGGCATTTGTTTCAAAACCACCTGCCGAAGCTGTGCGTCTGAAAATTGTTAATGCCATGAAAGCAACCGGCAAACTGACGGTGGCGCTGTTTTTAGGTTATACCCCGGCGGTGGCCCGCGACGAGAATGTCTGGTTTGCCTCCTCGCTGGATGAGGCCGCACGCCTGGCTTGTCTGCTTTCACGCGTCACTGCGCGACGTAACGCGATAGCGCCTGTCAGCAGCGGATTTATTTGCGGTTTGTATACCGGCGGTACGCTGGCTGCTGAAGCGGCGGGATTACTTGCCGGACACCTTGGCGTGGCAGCCGACGATACCCATCAACATGGCATGATGCTGGACGCCGACGGACATCAGATCCTCGACCTGGGCGATGATTTTTACACCGTCGGGCGTCCCCATCCGATGATCGACCCGACCTTACGCAACCTGTTAATTGCCGATCTCGGCGCTAAACCGCAAGTGCACGTGTTGCTGCTTGATGTGGTGATTGGCTTCGGCGCGACCGCCGATCCTGCCGCCTCGCTGGTGAGCGCCTGGCAAAAAGCCTGTGCCGCGCGTTCAGACAATCAACCACTGTATGCCATTGCCACGGTGACAGGTACCGAACGTGACCCGCAATGCCGCTCGCAGCAAATCGCCACGCTGGAAGATGCGGGGATCGCAGTAGTCAGTTCGCTGCCGGAAGCCACCTTGCTGGCGGCGGCACTGATTCGTCCGCTTTCGCCTGCCACTCAGCAACACATACCGTCATTACTGGAAAACGTCGCCGTGATTAACATCGGATTACGCAGCTTTGCGCTGGAGCTACAAAGCGCCAGTAAATCGGTAGTGCATTACCAATGGGCGCCAGTCGCTGGCGGCAATAAAAAACTGGCTCGTTTATTAGAACGTTTGCAATAAGGGGTTCCCATGTTTACATCAGTGGCGCAAGCCAATGCTGCGGTTATCGAACAAATTCGTCGCGCTCGTCCACACTGGCTGGATGTGCAACCGGCTTCTTCTCTCATTAGCGCGTTAAATCAGGGAAAAACACTGCTTCACGCCGGGCCGCCGATGCGCTGGCAGGAGATGACCGGGCCAATGAAAGGGGCATGCGTGGGCGCGTGTCTGTTTGAAGGCTGGGCGAAAGAGGAAGCGCAGGCACTGGCGATGCTGGAGCAGGGGGAAGTGAACTTCATTCCTTGTCACCATGTGAATGCCGTCGGGCCAATGGGCGGCATTACTTCTGCCAGTATGCCGATGCTGGTGGTCGAGAACGTGACCGACGGCAACCGGGCGTACTGCAACCTCAACGAAGGTATCGGCAAAGTGATGCGTTTTGGCGCCTACGGCGAAGATGTCCTGACTCGCCATCGCTGGATGCGCGATGTGTTAATGCCAGTATTAAGCGCAGCGCTGGGGCGCATGGAGCGCGGTATCGATCTCACCGCGATGATGGCGCAGGGCATTACGATGGGCGATGAGTTCCATCAACGCAATATTGCTTCCTCAGCACTGTTAATGCGCGCGCTGGCCCCACAAATTGCTCGCCTCGATCATGATAAACAGCACATCGCGGAAGTGATGGATTTCCTTAGTGTGACCGATCAGTTCTTCCTCAACCTCGCGATGGCTTACTGCAAGGCGGCGATGGATGCAGGTGCGATGATTCGTGCGGGCAGTATCGTTACGGCTATGACCCGCAACGGCAATATGTTCGGAATTCGGGTAAGCGGGCTGGGTGAACGCTGGTTTACTGCGCCTGTAAACACTCCGCAAGGTCTGTTTTTCACCGGCTTCTCGCAGGAGCAGGCGAACCCGGATATGGGCGATAGCGCGATTACCGAAACCTTTGGTATCGGTGGTGCGGCAATGATCGCAGCACCTAGCGTAACGCGCTTTGTCGGTGCGGGTGGCATGGAAGCGGCCAGAACGGTATCTGAAGAGATGGCGGAAATTTACCTTGAACGCAATATGCAGTTGCAGATCCCCGGCTGGGATTTCCAGGGCGCGTGCCTGGGGCTGGATATTCGTCGCGTGGTAGAAACCGGCATTACGCCACTCATCAATACCGGAATCGCGCATAAAGAGGCGGGGATCGGGCAGATTGGCGCAGGCACCGTGCGTGCACCGCTGGCGTGCTTTGAACAGGCGCTGGAAGCTCTGGCTGAAAGCATGGGGATTGGTTGAGGAACGCGCAATGACGATCATCCATCCTCTGCTTGCCAGCCATAGCGCACCGAATTATCGCCAGTCCTGGCGGTTAGCGGGAGTGTGGCGGCGGGCGATTAATCTGATGACGGAAAGCGGCGAACTGTTAACGCTGCATCGTCAGGGAAGTGGTTTCGGCCCCGGAGGATGGGTACTTCGCCGCGCGCAATTCGATGCGTTATGCGGTGGATTATGCGGCAATGAACGACCACAGGTTGTGGCACAAGGGATTCGCCTCGGGCGTTTCACGGTTAAACAGCCACAGCGTTATTATCTGCTACGTATTACGCCGCCTGCGCATCCTCAAGCGCTTGCAGTTGCATGGATGCAACGCGCGGAGGAAACCGGGCTTTTCGGGCCACTGGCGATGGCGGCAAGCGATCCGCTGCCTGCTGAATTACGCCAGTTTCGTCACTGTTTTCAGGCCGCGCTCAATGGCGTTAAGACCGACTGGCGGCACTGGCTGGGTAAAGGTCCCGGATTAACGCCAAGTCATGATGACACGCTGAGCGGAATGCTGCTGGCGGCCTGGTATTATGGCGCTTTCGATGCGCGCTCCGGTCGCCCGTTTTTTGCCTGTTCCGACAATCTTCAACTCGTTACCACAGCGGTGAGCGTCAGTTATTTACGTTATGCCGCGCAAGGATATTTCGCCTCGCCACTCCTGCACTTTGTTCATGCCCTGAGTTGCCCGAAACGTACCGCTACGGCGATTGATTCGCTGCTGGCGCTGGGGCATACGTCAGGGGCAGATACGCTGCTGGGGTTCTGGCTTGGTCAACAATTATTACAAGGAAAACCATGAAAACACTGGTTGTAGCTCTTGGGGGCAACGCCTTACTCCAGCGCGGTGAGGCACTGACGGCAGAAAATCAATATCGCAATATTGCCAGTGCTGTACCCGCGCTGGCGCGCCTGGCCCGTTCTTATCGGCTGGCGATTGTTCACGGCAACGGGCCGCAGGTGGGGCTGCTGGCGTTACAGAATCTGGCGTGGAAAGAGGTAGAACCGTATCCGCTGGATGTGCTGGTGGCAGAAAGTCAGGGGATGATTGGCTATATGCTGGCGCAGAGTTTGAGCGCACAGCCGCAGATGCCGCCAGTCACGACGGTGCTGACGCGCATTGAAGTTTCGCCTGATGATCCGGCGTTTTTACAGCCAGAGAAGTTTATCGGTCCGGTTTATCAGCCAGAAGAACAAGAGGCACTGGAAGCGGCTTACGGCTGGCAGATGAAACGTGATGGTAAATATTTACGCCGGGTAGTGGCGTCTCCGCAACCGCGTAAAATTCTCGACAGCGAAGCCATCGAGTTGTTGCTCAAAGAGGGGCATGTGGTGATTTGCAGTGGTGGCGGTGGTGTTCCGGTGACGGAAGACGGGGCAGGGAATGAAGCGGTGATCGATAAAGATCTCGCCGCTGCGTTGCTTGCCGAGCAGATTAATGCCGATGGACTGGTGATCCTCACCGATGCTGACGCGGTTTATGAAAACTGGGGAACGCCGCAGCAACGTGCCATTCGCCATACCACACCGGATGAGTTAGCGCCATTTGCCAAAGCCGATGGTTCGATGGGGCCGAAGGTGACGGCGGTGAGTGGCTATGTCAGAAGCCGTGTTAAACCCGCGTGGATTGGGGCGTTATCGCGGATTGAAGAGACGCTGGCGGGCGAAGCGGGGACCTGTATTTCGCTGTAGTCGTAGGCATCCGGCAATCGGCGCACCATGCCTGATGCGACGCTGACGCGTCTTATCAGGCCTACAATGGGTGCAGGAGAAGGCGTTTACGCCGCATCCGGCAAGAATATGAGCACCAGTTAACTGAACTTACTCTGCGCCCACATCACACCGCTGGCATACTCCGGCGGCAGCAGCGGGATTAAGGCTTCCAGCGTCGCGGTCAGACGCGATGTGTCGCTGTCGGTCAAATTCAAATGCCCCACTTTACGCCCCGGACGGACTTCTTTGTCGTACCAGTGCAGATGCACCAGCGGCAGTTTCAGCCAGTCATAATTCACATCGCTACCAATCAGGTTGATCATCACCGACGGACTATTCACTACTGGTTGCGGTAACGGCAGATCGGTAATCGCCCGCAGATGCAGCTCAAACTGGCTGATGCTGGCACCGTTTTGCGTCCAGTGACCACTGTTATGCACACGCGGAGCCAGTTCGTTGATCAGCAGACCTTGCGGGGTGACAAAACACTCCATCGCCATCACGCCCACATAGCCCAGCTCCTGCATAATCGCCGACAGCATCTCTTCGGCTTGCGCTTGCTGCTGCGCATTGGCCTGCGGAAAAGCGACGCTGGTGCGCAAAATACCGTCCTGATGCAGGTTATGCGTCAGCGGATAAAACACGGTGCTGCCATCAAAGCCGCGCGCGCCAACCAGCGATACTTCGCCAGAGAAGTTAATGCCTTGCTCGACAATACATTCACCGTAACATTCAGCCGGTAACTGTTCGGTTTCATCGGCGCGTAAACGCCATTGACCGCGACCGTCATAGCCACCAGTGCGACGCTTAACAATCGCCAGTTCACCTAAACGCTCAAACACCGCAGGCCACTCGCTGCGATCGGCAAGTAACTGCCACGGCGCGGTCGGCAGGTGGAGCTTATCGAAAAGCTGCTTCTGAGTCAGACGGTCAGCAATAATCGGGAACACATCGCGGTTCACAAAGGCCGGATGGCGCGCCAGCTCGCGGGTTAATGCGGTTTCCGGCCAGCGTTCGATCTCAGCGGTAATCACGCTTTGTTGAAAAGGCACCGCCGCCGGTTCAGCGTCCAGCCCGACCGGCCAGACAGCAATGCCTAACGGTTCGCCTGCCTGACGCAACATACGGCCTAACTGCCCGTTCCCGAGGACACAAACCTGTTTCATGCCGCACCTCGCGGGTCCGGGTTTTCCAGCACTTCATCAGTTTGTGCTTTGCGCCAGTCATTCAGACGCTGGTGCAGTTCTTTATCGTGAGTTGCAAGAATTTGTGCTGCCAGTAACGCCGCGTTTGCCGCGCCAGCTTTACCAATCGCCAGCGTACCCACCGGAATGCCGCGCGGCATTTGTACGATGGAGTAGAGGCTATCGACACCGCTCAGTGCGGCGCTCTGTACTGGCACGCCCAGCACCGGCACCAGCGTTTTGGCGGCAATCATGCCCGGCAGGTGCGCTGCGCCGCCTGCGCCCGCAATAATCACCTGATAACCGTTCTCTTCGGCACTTTCGGCGAAGCTGAACAGTTTATCGGGGGTGCGGTGAGCAGAAACCACTTCAACGTGGTGCGGGACATTCAGGATTTCGAAGATTTCGGCGGCGAACTGCATGGTAGCCCAGTCGCTTTTGGACCCCATCACGATGGCGACACGCGCCGGATTATTGCGGGAAGACATGCGTCTTAAAACTCCTGTGGTGCACAACTCTCGGCTTTAGAGGGCACAGAGAATAGCACGGAAAGAGAGCAAGGAAAACGGTTGCGTAGCTGTGGAATCAGCAAAGTCGCGGGTATTTAAAACGGAAAATGAATCAACTCAACGTCATCCGCCGTGACTTTCACCATCGAACCTTCGGTATGCCAGGCACCCAGCACGACGCGGAAAGCAGGTTGCTGATTGGCGATAAGTTCATGGATCGCCGGGCGATGGGTATGCCCGTGAATCAGCCATTGCACCTGATGCTTTTCCATCGCACTGACCACCGCGTTTTGGTTAACGTCCATGATCGCCAGCGATTTGCTGCTGTTGGCTTCTTTACTGTTCGCGCGCATTCGCGCGGCAATGCGTTTGCGCACAAACAACGGCAGGGCGAGGAATAGCGTTTGCAGCCAGGGTTTGTGGACTTTAGCGCGAAAAGCCTGATAACCCGCGTCATCGGTGCACAGCGTGTCGCCATGCATAATCAACACCCGACGACCATAAAGTTCGAGCACCTTTTCTTCCGGCAGTAACGTCATGCCACTTTCACGGGCAAAGCGTTTGCCGAGCAGAAAATCACGGTTGCCATGAATGAAATAACAGGGAACGCCGGAATCGGACACCGCTTTGATCGCTGCGGCCATCTGGCGATGGAGTGGGTTGGGATCGTCGTCGCCAATCCACGCTTCAAACAGATCGCCAAGAATATACAGCGCGTCGGCCTTGCGGGCTTCCCCCGCTAAAAAACGCAGAAAACCGGCGGTGATCGCCGGTTCTTCCACGCAGAGATGAAGATCTGCAATAAAGAGTGTCGCCACGATTACTCGCTAACGGTCACGCTTTCAATGATAACGTCTTCTTTTGGCACGTCCTGGTGCATACCGCTACGACCGGTTGCAACACCTTTGATTTTGTCTACCACGTCCATGCCTTCAACCACTTCAGCAAACACGCAGTAGCCCCAGCCTTGCAGGCTTTCGCCAGAGAAGTTCAGGAAGTCGTTATCAACCACGTTGATGAAGAACTGTGCAGTTGCAGAGTGCGGAGCCTGAGTACGGGCCATTGCCAGCGTACCACGGGTATTTTTCAGACCGTTGTTGGCTTCGTTTTTGATCGGTTCTTTGGTGGCTTTTTGTTTCATGCCCGGTTCAAAACCGCCGCCCTGAATCATAAAGCCGTTGATAACACGGTGGAAAATGGTGTTGTTGTAAAAACCTTCGCGGCAGTAGTCCAGGAAGTTTTTAACTGTTTCAGGTGCTTTATCGTCAAAAGTTTTGATGACAATATCGCCGTGATTGGTGTGGAAAGTAACCATTTTTGCATCCTGTTCCGTTTGATTGGTGCTTCAACCCGGTTCGGGTCATATATAGGGTGGTGTTATAGCATAACCGCACGATCGGATCATCTCGCAATGTATGCTGATTCGCGCGGGAAATATGGGTATTATACGCAACTCAATTACCCACACATGTCTAAACGGAATCTTCGATGCTAAAAATCTTCAATACTCTGACACGCCAAAAAGAGGAATTTAAGCCTATTCACGCCGGGGAAGTCGGCATGTACGTGTGTGGAATCACCGTTTACGATCTCTGTCATATCGGTCACGGGCGTACCTTTGTTGCTTTTGACGTGGTTGCGCGCTATCTGCGTTTCCTCGGCTATAAGCTGAAGTATGTGCGCAACATTACCGATATCGACGACAAAATCATCAAGCGCGCCAATGAAAATGGCGAAAGCTTTGTGGCGCTGGTCGATCGCATGATCGCCGAAATGCACAAAGATTTTGATGCTTTGAATATTCTGCGCCCGGACATGGAGCCGCGTGCGACGCACCATATCGCAGAAATTATTGAACTCACTGAACAACTGATCGCCAAAGGTCATGCTTATGTGGCGGACAACGGCGACGTGATGTTCGACGTCCCGACCGATCCGACTTATGGCGTGCTGTCGCGTCAGGATCTCGACCAACTGCAGGCAGGCGCGCGCGTTGACGTGGTCGACGACAAACGCAACCCGATGGACTTCGTTCTGTGGAAGATGTCGAAAGAGGGCGAACCGAGCTGGCCGTCTCCGTGGGGCGCGGGCCGTCCAGGCTGGCACATTGAATGTTCGGCAATGAACTGCAAGCAGCTGGGTAACCACTTTGATATCCACGGCGGCGGTTCTGACCTGATGTTCCCGCACCACGAGAACGAAATTGCCCAGTCCACCTGTGCGCACGATGGCCAGTATGTGAACTACTGGATGCATTCCGGTATGGTGATGGTTGACCGCGAGAAGATGTCTAAATCGCTGGGTAACTTCTTCACCGTGCGTGATGTGCTGAAATACTACGATGCGGAAACTGTGCGTTACTTCCTGATGTCGGGTCACTATCGCAGTCAGTTGAACTACAGCGAAGAGAACCTGAAGCAGGCGCGTGCGGCGCTGGAGCGTCTCTACACTGCGCTGCGCGGCACAGATAAAACCGTTGCGCCTGCCGGTGGCGAAGCGTTTGAAGCGCGCTTTATTGAAGCGATGGACGATGATTTCAACACCCCGGAAGCCTATTCCGTGCTGTTTGATATGGCGCGTGAAGTAAACCGTCTGAAAGCAGAAGATATGGCAGCGGCGAATGCAATGGCGTCTCATCTGCGTAAACTTTCCGCTGTATTGGGCCTGCTGGAGCAAGAACCGGAAGCGTTCCTGCAAAGCGGCGCGCAGGCAGACGACAGCGAAGTGGCTGAGATTGAAGCGTTAATTCAACAGCGTCTGGATGCCCGTAAAGCGAAAGACTGGGCGGCGGCAGATGCGGCGCGTGACCGTCTCAACGAGATGGGGATTGTGCTGGAAGATGGCCCGCAAGGGACCACCTGGCGTCGTAAGTAATTACGCTATTGCCGGATGCGAGTTTTCGCATCCGGTTATCGTCTGCGCCACCACAACATTCCCATCAGCACCACCCCCGGCAACCATACCCACATCAATTCAGAAATTATCACCTGATGCCCGTACGGCGTGGTGTAACGCGACAACGCAAACGGCGCGACTTTAATCACCTGCCAGGGAGCGAAAAAGCGTTCATCTGACCACGGCCACAGCCAGCCAACGCCCTTACCGCCAGTGGTTACCGAATCCAGCAAACTGTGCGATAACAACGAGACGGTTAAAAACAGCCAGCAGCGAATCAGCCCAGCCCTGAACCATCGACGTCCAATCAGCACACATAACAGCGGGACAACAAACGCAAACACCAGCGAATGGGTAAACCCGCGATGACCAAAAACATTGCCGTAAGCAACGCCAAATTTAAACGACAATACGTCGGCATCAGGCAGCATCGCCAGGACGATTCCGGCAAATAACAGACGCGGCGGGATGACTTTCGAACCCAACCCTAAACCAATGCAAAGGGGAACGGCGGCGTGCGTAATAACGGTTGGCATGATGATCGCTTCGGCAAAATGTCGATGCTATCAGCATGGATGAATGGGGCGTAGAGGGCAAAAGTCTGAAAAGAGAACCGGCCTGTTGATACAGGCCGGGAAAGGGATCAGGCAACAACCTGTACGCTGTGACCTGCAAAACTCACTGTCTGACCGGCGACGATTTTGCAGCGTTTGCGCGTTTCAACCGCACCGTCGACTTTCACCTGGCCTTCGGCTATCGCGATTTTCGCCTGCGCGCCGCTTTCGCTCCAGCCTTCCAGTTTCAGCAAGTCGCACAGCTCAACGTGCGGATGTTTACCTAAAGAAAATGTCGCCATGTTACTCACCCTGTGGATCATGATATTCAACGCACGCCTGTAGCGTGTTTTCAATCAGCGTGGCAACCGTCATCGGGCCAACGCCGCCCGGAACAGGCGTAATGTATGAGGCGCGTTTAGCCGCGTCTTCAAACACGACGTCGCCCACAACTTTGCCATTTTCCAGACGGTTGATGCCGACATCAATCACAATTGCGCCTTCTTTGATCCAGTCACCAGGAATAAAGCCCGGCTTACCGACGGCAACGATCAACAGATCGGCATTTTCTACATGATGACGCAGATTTTTAGTGAAGCGGTGAGTCACGGTGGTGGTGCAACCTGCCAACAGCAGTTCCATGCTCATCGGGCGGCCAACGATATTCGATGCGCCAATCACCACGGCGTTGAGGCCAAAGGTATCAATGTTGTAACGCTCAAGCAGCGTGACGATACCGCGCGGGGTGCAAGGACGCAGACGCGGAGCACGCTGGCACAGACGACCGACGTTGTAAGGATGGAAACCGTCCACGTCTTTGTCCGGGTGAATACGTTCCAGCACTTTGACGTTATCAATACCCGCCGGTAATGGCAGTTGTACCAGAATGCCATCGATGGTGTTGTCGGCATTCAGTACATCGATAAGCTCCAGCAGCTCTGCTTCGCTGGTGGTTTCCGGAAGGTCGTATGAGCGGGAGATGAATCCCACCTCTTCGCAAGCTTTGCGTTTGCTTGCGACATAAATTTGCGATGCAGGGTTGCTACCCACCAGCACAACGGCCAGTCCTGGCGCCCGCAGTCCGGCTGCAATACGCGCCTGAACTTTTTGAGCAACCTCAGAGCGCACCTGCTGCGCAATCGTTTTACCATCTATAATCTTTGCTGCCATCAGAGAGAGGATTCCATCTGTTACGTAGGTCGAAGGGGATGCGCCTATTTTGTCAGAAGCGGGGCGCGCTGTCAGGTTTCGTTTTCTGGACTATCTGTAATCCGCTGTTTTTTTTGGCAACAGTGCGTTGCTGGTTTGATAGTTACCCGGCTCATATAAACGCACAATTTTTCGTAACGTAAGAAAATAGTACTCTTTATAAATGAAAAACAGGTTTACCTGTTCCAGACTGAGGGCGGATATGTGTTTCCTTGCTTTCATGGTGAGATAAATAGACACCGCCGTACACTTGTTCAGCAACCGGTTCAAAAGCCATTGACTCAGCAAGGGTTGACCGTATAATTCACGCGATTACAGCATCTCGCGGTGTAATGCGCCCTTAGCTCAGTTGGATAGAGCAACGACCTTCTAAGTCGTGGGCCGCAGGTTCGAATCCTGCAGGGCGCGCCATTACAATTCAATCAGTTACGCCTTCTTTATTTCCCCATAATTTCAGAAATGGAACATCTTTGGGACATCACCACCAAAAATGTCGTCAGTTTTCCTCGCGTGCTCCGTCAAATGATTAGGCGCAAGGTGAGCATATCTACGCACCATTTCTATGGATTCTCATCCGCCCATTTCCTGAAGCACTGATGAAGAACGTCAATGAATGCACCAGCAGAAACCAGTGAGTTAAGTTCAAACTGTAGTACAATTCTCTTCGGTATTAACAGGAAAGAATATGCTATGAACCCTTATATTTATCTTGGTGGTGCAATACTTGCAGAGGTTATTGGTACAACCTTAATGAAGTTTTCAGAGGGTTTTACACGGTTATGGCCCTCTGTTGGTACAATTATTTGTTACTGTGCATCATTCTGGTTATTAGCTCAGACGCTGGCTTATATTCCTACAGGGATTGCTTATGCTATCTGGTCAGGAGTCGGTATCGTCCTGATTAGTTTACTTTCCTGGGGATTTTTCGGCCAACGACTGGACCTGCCAGCCATTATCGGCATGATGTTGATTTGTGCCGGAGTGTTGGTGATTAATTTGTTGTCACGAAGTGCACCACATTAAAAATAGTTTCGTTCGAGTTTAATAAAATGCATCAGCCCGTATGTTTATACGGGCTGCTTTTTTACGCTACAATAATGCAAATGATAGTGGACAAAAAACACAATCAGTCGATGGATTCACCGTAGGATGCAACTGCCTGAGCGGGGAAACCCCCGCTCAATTCCTGTCTGACCCCTTCATTTTCCAGCCAATAATAAGTATTACTTTCTTTATTCAAAGCGTAAATTCTACAAATACCTGCACCCTCACTATTTGTGTTCCATCCACTATTAGCTACATTGCCCCATTCCTGGTAAAGTCCTGCGTTAACTTCTCGCTTGATAATATGTCCTGAATTATGATCATTATAATCGTAACTATCAATATCATGCGCTTCAGGAAATTCTCCGCTCATTTTTTCAATCCACGGTAAAATATCTTTAACTGACTTATAAGTTTCAATGCTGTATTTGAAAAAACGTCTCACAGTAAAAATATAAATACCGGCAGATTTGTTCGTTGATTTATCAGTGGCGAAAATAGCAAAAATCTTCCCAATACACTTTTCGTCAACGTCAGGAAAAGTTACTGTGCCATCCTGACTGACCGCCAGAACATCATTGTCTGCATCAGTGCTACAGCTCCATTTTACCTTGTCATTATTAACCGGGTCATTATCAATAACCATCTTGAAGGTGGCGCCTGGAAACAAGCAGTTAGGAAAATGGTAACCATTCTTCATATCATTTTTAATATCATAGATATGGTTGTCAACTAAAACGCCTGTAATTTTACTCATCATTAACTCTCTTTGTTTATTAAATAAAAGGTTTTATTCCTGTGTAAAGGAATAAGCTGATATTAATGCAACTGATGAATAATTGTTCTTATTTAATAGTTATATGGTGGTATGAATATGATTATATAATGCCTCTGAGTAGTGGCTACACCGATTATTTGTGTCCAATTAATATTTACAGGATTCTGACCAGGAAAGTGAAAAGGAAAGGAGCAAGCAAAGTTGCTCCCTTAAATCATTAATACTCAAGAATGCCGTGAGCGACAGGCAAATAGCGCAGGGAGAAATAGAGCGTGTCTTTGCCGCAGGAGGAACGTTTCGCTAACAGCGAAGCAATTTCTGCATCCGGTTTTGGTTTTGCTTCAAAGGTTTTACCTTTACCGGCGACAAACAGTTCATAAACAACGCCGCTGGCGGGGGAGAACGTTTGGCAATCGGCACTGGCCTGCAGATAACGCTCACGCTGTTCGGCGGTAAGTTTATCGACGCCGCTACCATCCTGTACCCAGACGTGGATGCCAGTAGATTTCACTTGTTCCAGCAGTTGCCGATAGCCATCGGGCGACATGTTTCCGGCGAAAAAGCTACTGATATAAACCGGTTTTGCCGAAACATCACTGATCAGCCGTTGTGAGTTGTTTAACCACTTCAGCAATGGCTGGCGAGCGGCTTCGCTGCGCCAGTTCAGGTCGTCAATTTCTGCGCTGATATACCAGCCATCCGGCGTAACGCCGGGTGCGGCGCTCCATAATCTGGCCTGCTGGAGATCAGCGACCAGCAGGCGATTAAGATAGCTCTCCAGCGCCGCAGATGACTGCTTCTGATGCAGAAAAAATTCCGGATCGGCATTCAAACCAACAATCAGCTTCAGGCCAGCTTGTTGCGCAGCTGCGGCACGCTTAAACAATAATGCCCGCTGTTCTGGCTGGGTGAACGCATCGCCGTAACGGGTCCATTGCATAATCAGGGTGTCGAATCCTTGCAAATGCAACTGACTCATCAGCCCACGCCACTGGGCGTCGGTGACCTGACTATCGCGATTTTGTGGCTGCCAGATAATACCTTTCATCGCAAAGGAAAAAGGACTGACCAACAAAAGTGTCAGCAATACGAAAATTAACTTACGCATTTACCAGTGCACTCCAATGGTGAGAAACGCGTTGTTGCGCTCCCCTGTACGTTGATTAATCGCCTTAAAGGTATGTTGATATTCGACGCCGAGACTGACTTTGTGCGGCCAGGCGTCGTAGTGCGTCTCGCCGGTCCAGATATTCCAGCGTACGCCGACGCCGCCCACCTGCGCGCCCTGAGTACCTTTATCCCGATAGCCGTTACCCTGTACGTGAGCGTAAGGTTCAATAGTCTGCCCGTTCGCTACCTTCTGATGCCAGCTCACTCGATAATCTGCCGTCCACGCCTGAATATCCTGACGAAAATATTGCGCCGCATCGAGATACAGATTTTGCGCAAACCAGCCAGAACCGTTCGGGTGCCACTCATCGCTGTATTTTCCGCCGTTAAAGAACGAGGCGCTGGCACGCAGCATGGTGTCGGAGGCGCCATTTTGCCCGTTTAGTGGGAACTGCTGTTCAACGGCGAGGAAAAAGATCTGATCGCGCAGCGGCTTCCAGCGCAATCCGGTGCCGGTCATCGGATTTTTCACCGGCATCATCACTCCGTTTTCTCCGGTATCGGCAAAGACGCGGCTATAAACCGAGAGCAGGTCGCCTTCCAGCAGCATATTGCGCCCGATGCGGTACTCCGCTTCCAGTTGTCCGTAGCTACGATAGCTTTTCCCAGGCGCTGCGCCGCCGACATTATTGTTAGCGGTACTCATTGCGCCGGAACGCAAGCCGATAGAAGAATCGAAACTGAACGTCCAGCGGCGACCGACCTCCTCATGCAAACGGCGGAAATTGAAGCGTTGTTGATTTTGTTCTGGCGTCAATGGGGTTATCAGCGCCTGATTATCAATGTCATCAATCACCAGCCGGGCGTAGTGCTGCGTCGCAGGCATATCATCCAGACGCTGGTTCACGTAGGCCAGTTGTCGGATCAGTGCCGGATCGTCCGGTAGTCCTTTATGCGCCTGTTCCAGCATTTCCCGCGACTGCGCGATATCACCGCTATCCCACAGGGCGTAGCCGAGCGCCGCCTGGGTGTTGCTATTATTCGGTTCCAGTTCAAGCGCGGCGCGCAGATCGCTCACTGCCGCTGAGACATTATGACGTTGGCGGTAAATCGTTGCCCGCGCGACGTAAGCGTTGGCAGAAGGCGCAATGTTAATTGAGCGAGTGAGATCGTTTAGCGCGAGTTCTGGCTGCGCTGGAATATAACGTTGCGCATGCAGCCACCAGTATTGGGCATTGTTTCCCAGCCCACGTTGTTCTGCCTGTTGAAGCCAGCGATCGCGAGCCGCGCCATTTCCCGCTGCCTGAGCGGTGTTGGCGGCGGCGAGCAGATCCTCATTGCTCATTTCGTGAAGGCTGATTTTCTCCCAGGCTGCCAGGGCGGTGCTGTAATCTTCCACCTGGTAAGCCTGATAAGCCACAGCGCGATGTTGCCAGGCGTTCGGTTGCCTTTTTTCCGCCTGAAGCCATGCATATAACGCCACGCCGGGGAGTGTTTCCCGATAACACTTCGCCAGGCGGTTCCAGGCGGCAGCATCGTAAGACGGTGACATATCCCCAAGCAAACGAACGATTGCCGGGCAATTATCCGCAATACCTGGTAACTGGCTTTGCCACTGACGTTGCGCCGCCAGCGGCAAGGGTTTCGATAAAATCGCCACTTTTGCAGGCGTCGCCAGGTAAGGATGACTTTCCAGCAGAGAAGCCAGCCGTGTCATTAAAGTCTGGCTGACGGTCGCATCACCCTGGAAGGGATAGCGTTGCAGCAATAAATCGGCAGCTTCGCGTGACTGCTCGTTCTGCATCAGTTGCCAGGTCAGTTGATCCAGGCGGGTAAGATTTGCCGGTTCTTGCTGATACAGCAATCGTGCCAGACGCAGGGCTTCAGCCTTGTTACGGGTCGCTACGCTAACGGCATAACGCTCTTCAAGCATTTCATCGGCGGGGAGGGTAGCGAGCAGTCTTTGCGCCGCGTCGTACTGACCTTCTTTTAACAGCACCGGTAGCGTTACGCCAACAACATACTGGCGGTTATCGGCAAACTCTACCGTATAATTCGCCAACGCCTGAATGGGGTTGGCGCTGTATTTCGATAACAGATAGAGCCAGCTTTTCTCTTGTGTGTCCGTGGTAAATAGCGGCGTATTTTCAGCGAGATAACGCTGGAGGCGTGCTTTTTCGCCACGATAAGCCAGCGCAGTCGCGTAAGTAATGTACGACTGTGGATCGGTGAAGATCCCCACTGATTGCAGAGCAAGGATCCGATCATCCAGCTGCCCGGCAAGAAGCACGTCAAACCACTGACGGCGCTCTGCCGCGCTTAATGTATTCTGCTGGCGTGCTTCATTGTATAGCGTATCTGCCTGCGACCATTGTTTCAGGTAGATTGCTCGTTGCAGCAGATCGGTCCGCAACGTTCTCCCTTCCGGCGACGCGGCAAACTTTGCATCGTCCAGTTGCGATCTGGCGACAGGCAACTGCGCCAGCCGCAGCGCATTCTGCCCAACTTCACTGCGACAACGCAGGGTCGGCGCAGCATCGCACGTTTTTTGCTGGGCAAGCAGCTCTTCAACAGTCGTGACGCTTTTCACTTCAACCGGAATAGCTGCCAGACTGCGCGCAAGTCGGGCATCTCCTGGGTGACGTTTCAGTTGATCCTCAAGCAATAATCGCGCGCGGTCATCATGACCAAAATGGCGATAAGCTTCCGCCAGATATAACGTCAGCGGAATATTATCCGGCACCTGCTGGTGTATATATTCAAATTCGCGGATGGCGGTTGCTTCGTCGTTATTTTTCTGTGCCTTCAGCGCCTTATCGAGACGGGGATAAATAACAAAATGGCGATAATCGCTCAGCCCCAGCTCTTCTGCGCTGGTGCCGATATTGTCTGCGAGTGCGCTGGTACTCAATAAAGACGTCAGCAGTAAACCAGACCATCCGATGACGCGATTAAGGTTATTCTCCTTCATTTTCGGACTCCAGTTGCGCAACCTGTTCGGTGGTTAAACCTGCTTTGAGTAATAATGATTGCATCGAAACTTGTAATTCGCGTTGAATTGACAGTACGCGATCCAGCGTTTCCTGGCTGATAACGCCTTCGGTGACCAAAAACTTGCCGAGCGGCAGAGAACTGCGTTCATGGCGTAATAACAAAACGTTAATGGCTGAACGATTAATATGACCGAGCGTGGTCAGTATTTCGGCGAACAGGAACTGATGCGGCACATATTGCCGCCAGATTTCACCGGCCTGCTGTTCCGTGAGCCACTGATGCTGAACCGCATTGTACAACATTGCCCGTGGATCGTGGCCGCGCCGACGTGCATACCAGTGACGTAATCCAGTGACAATTTGTCCACGCAGAACAATGACGTAACGTACTTTCCGTCCGACCTTACGCGCCAGCGCCGCCAGAGAAACCGGGTCAATACCGTCTTCACTACCGACAATTAACTCATCATTTTCCAGACGCAGCGGCAGTACCGCATAATGTAGCGCCACAGAGGCCGGCATTTCGGCAATCAGCGAAGAAGGGATCTGCCAGGCATCGATGGATTCCCACGCCACGCCGTTTTGTTCAGCCAGCGCTTGCGCCAGTTGTTCGGCGCTGATCAATCCTTGCATTAGCATCGAACCGCCGAGACGTAAACCTTCGACACGATTACGCAGTGCTGTATCGAGTTGCTCTTCGGTGATGACCTGATTTTCCAGCAGAATTTGACCTAACGGGCGCAACGAACGGGTATCGCCAGTCACGCTGGGGAAGTCATGCGTTGTTTTATCCCACGCGACGCGACGTGGATCGCCGTGTTGAAGTACCTGTTTTAACGCTCGCCAGTTGGCCATGAAGTTAATCAGGTTGCCCCAGAAAAGACGCAGGACGGAAAGCAGCCCCTGCGTCAGGCCGTAGTAGCCAGTAACGAAAATCACCCGCTGCACGATGCGGTTAACCATCAAACCAAAGTTTAGCCACAGCAGGGTCATTAACCATGCGCTGCCGCTGAAAATAGAAAGGAAATGCCAGGCATCGGGCCACAAACTTTCATACGCCAGCAACAGCAAAAGCTGGATCATCACCAGCATCGCGAGGAAGCTGACAAAGTTACTGATTGCCCCTTTGCGGTCGCGCCAGAGAAAGTAGTTCAGCGTCAGGCTGGAGGTCCATTTATGGGTTTTAAAGCCCTGGAAAACAATGCCGATGATCCAGCGAGATTTTTGTCGAACCGCGGTCGAAAAGGTATCGGGGAAATATTCGCGCACGCAGATCATGTTTGACGTCCGTGCGTGCTGTAAAAATTTACGCTGCTCGCGTTCTTTGGCTTCGTCGACCACTGGAAAACGGACAAAAATTTCCGTCATGCCTTTTTCTTTCAGGCGGAAACCAATATCGTAATCTTCGGTAAGACTCTGCACGTCGAAAGCGATACCGTCACCGTCGGCCAATAGTGCAGTCACGGCGCGGCGGCTAAAGCAGGTGCCGACGCCTGCGCTAGGCACCTGTCCGGCGAGGGCTTCACGCACCGGAACATCTTTGCCATGCAGTTCTGAAAACTCATCGATATAGGTCATGCTGGTGAAGTGCGTCCATTCGCGTTCGAACGGATACACCGGGATCTGAATCAGATCTTTACGCTCAACCAGATAATTGAACAGTCGCAATTCCATTGGCGAAATCACGTCTTCAGCATCATGTAGGATAAAACCAGCAAAGGCGAAATTGGCGCTACGTTCAAACTGGGTAATGGCATCCAGCACATTGTTCAGACAGTCTGCTTTGCTGGTGGGGCCAGGACGCGCGCAGACCACCTTATGCACATTCGGGAAGCGAGCGCACACTTCGTCAACATCACGCTGGGTGTCAGGGTCGTTGGGGTAAGTGCCAACAAAGATATGATAGTTTTCGTAGTCGAGCGTGGTTGCCGCCAGTTCGGCCATATTGCCGATGACGCCAGTCTCATTCCACGCCGGAACCATAATCGCTAACGGTTTTTCATCTGGTTTATACAGTTCGCGGTAACTCATTCGCGGGTAGCGGCGATAAACACTCAACTTGCGCTTAATGCGGCGTACCCAGTAGACGACATCAATGAAAAAATCGTCCAGCCCGCTGATGAACATAATGACCGCTAACGTTATCGCGATTACTTTTAAGCCATATAGCCAGGTAGCAAAAACATCAAGAAGCCAGTCCACACAAAAACCTTACATTAACGCTGGTTATGTTTAGGGTGGCGTATATTAAGGTTTTTTATGAATCGTGACAGCTTTTTATCATTAATAGGTAGGATTATTGCGGCACGTTATTTTTACACTGGTTATAAAAGCTGCCATTTGCTGAATGATTAAGCGGGTAATGTGATAACAAACCTTGTCCCCCGCGCATCTGACGTTACTGCAACCGTGCCTTTATGCGCGACAACAATCGATTTCACTATCGCCAGCCCAATGCCGCTACCTTCGCCTTTTCGCTGGCGGGAAGGGTCAACGCGGTAGAAACGGTCAAACAATCTCGGTAAGTGTTCGGGCGCAATGGGCGTACCGGGGTTTTCGACGGTAACTTGCACCTGGTGATCGACCGTCTGGCAGCGCACTACAATTGTCTCTCCGGGGGGCGTATAACGCAGGGCGTTAGAAAGCAGGTTGCTTAACGCCCGACGCAGCATCAGCGGATCGCCCGCAACCTGGCACTCGTTGCCAACAAACCGCAGCTCCACGCCGCGATCTTCCGCTAACGCCTCGAAAAAATCGAACACTTTGCCGACTTCATCCGCCAGGTTGAGCATTTTCTTTTCGGGGATTAACTGGTTGTTATCGGCCTGGGCGAGAAACAGCATATCGCTGACCATTTTCGCCATTCGCGTCAGCTCTTCGAGATTAGAGTAGAGCACATCTTCCAGCTCCTTCTGGCTGCGCGACTGGCTGAGGGCGATTTCCGTTTGCGTAATGAGATTCGTAATCGGCGTGCGAATTTCGTGGGCGATATCCGCTGAGAAATTGGACTGACGAGTAAAAACATCTTCAATACGCTCGATCATATGGTTGAACGACAGTACCAACTGTTCCAGCTCAATCGGCACGGTTTGCGGGTCAAGGCGAACGTCGAGATCTTTCGAGGTGATATTCTGGATTTGACGGCTGACGCTGCGGATCGGCGCGTGACCTTTATGTACCGCCAACAGCACGATAAAGACGATCAGGATGCTGATGATCGATGCGGTCATAATAAGTTTATTCATCAAATCATTTATGTAATGAAGATGAAAATCGATCGAAAGCGCGATGTAGAGCGTATAAATCGGTTTGCCGTCCACCAACGGGCCAACCGGCAAGTTAATCATCCGCCAGTTGCTGTGTTCCATATGCCCGTGACCGTGGCCTGGCATCATAATCGTCGGGCCGGAAAGGAGATACACCTCGCCGCCCTGCGCGTCTTTATCGGGTATGGCGTCACGCGTAAACTCGCGGATATCCGGCGCACCGGGGGAGTGATACACCGTTTTACCATGGCTATCTGCCAGGGAAATCAACACATTGGAATAACCACTGACGATATCTTCCAGCGTCATTAAGCGTCGGGCTTGCGTCTCTTCGGGATGATTAAGAACGCGCTTGAGTGTGGCGCTAATCTCTTTTAAATCATTAATATCCTGCTCGGCAAAATGCACTTTTACTGAGTGGATCATGATCCAGGCAAAGGCGAAAAACGCCGCGATGGTGGCCAGGCTGATAAAAAAGGTCAGGCGTGTTGCCAGCGAAAACGGGCGCTGAAATGGCTTACTGACCATCCGGCACCTCTAGCATGTAACCCACGCCGCGCACGGTCTGAATCAGCTTTGGCTCAAAGTCGTTGTCGATTTTGCCGCGCAGCCGCTTCACCGCCACATCAATGGCGTTGGTATCGCTGTCAAAATTCATGTCCCACACCTGCGAGGCGATAAGCGAACGGGGCAGCACTTCGCCCTGATGGCGAAGGAAAAACTCCAGCAGAGTAAACTCTTTACTGGTCAGAGTGATGCGCGTGCCGCTGCGGGTGACTTTGCGGCTGACGAGATCGACCATCAAATCGGCAACCTGAAACTGACTTTCGATAATGACCGCCGCCCCGCGCCGCAGTAAAGTGCGCACCCGCGCCAGCAGTTCAGCAAAAGCGAACGGTTTCACCAGGTAGTCATCTGCCCCCAGCTCCAGCCCCTTGACGCGATGTTCAATGGTACCAAGTGCGGTAAGCAACAGAATCGGCATCCCTTTATTGGCGGAACGCAACATGCGCACGATATCCCAGCCGTTCACGTCCGGCAGCATAATATCGAGGATTATCAGGTCATAATCACCGGTCATCGCCAGATGGTAGCCATTCAGTCCGTTGTCGGCTAAATCGACCACAAAACCGGCTTCGGTTAACCCTTTGGTCAAGTATTCTCCGGTTTTCTTTTCATCTTCGACAATCAACAGTTTCATATTTCCTCCGCATGTTGCCCGGGCAATTCTAGAGTAGAGGGATCAGATGGCAATCGCTTATTGGCAAAATGACAATTTTGTCATTTTCCTGTCACCGGAAAATCAGAGCTTGGCGAGTAAAGTTGGCGGCATAAAATCACCAGAAATTATGAGCCTATGTCTCCTTGTAAACTTCTGCCATTTTGTGTGGCCCTTGCGCTAACTGGTTGTTCACTGGCACCGAATTATCAGCGTCCGGCAATGCCCGTGCCGCAGCAGTTCTCACTCAACCAGAACGGCCAGGTTAACGCAGCGGATAACTACCAGAACGCGGGCTGGCGCACCTTTTTTGTTGATAATCAGGTGAAGACGCTGATTAGCGAGGCGCTGGTGAATAACCGGGATTTGCGCATGGCGACGCTGAAAGTGCAGGAAGCGCGGGCGCAATATCGTCTGACCGATGCCGACCGCTACCCACAGCTCAATGGCGAGGGCAGCGGCAGCTGGAGCGGCAATCTTAAAGGCGATTCAGCCTCGACGCGGGAGTTCTCAACTGGCCTTAACGCCAGCTTTGATCTCGATTTTTTCGGTCGCTTAAAGAACATGAGTGAAGCCGAGCGCCAAAATTATTTAGCCACTGAGGAAGCTCAGCGCGCGGTGCATATTTTGCTGGTTTCTAATGTCGCGCAAAGCTATTTCAATCAACAACTGGCTTATGCGCAATTGCAAATAGCCGAAGAAACGCTGCGTAATTATCAGCAGTCATATGCGTTTGTCGAAAAACAACTGTTGACCGGTAGCAGCAATGTTCTGGCGCTGGAACAGGCTCGAGGAGTGATAGAAAGTACCCGCAGCGACATCGCTAAACGTCAGGGGGAACTGGCGCAGGCGAATAATGCATTGCAACTGTTATTGGGAAGCTACGGCAAGCTGCCGCAAGCGCAGACAGTAAACAGCGACAGCCTGCAAAGCATTAAATTACCGGCGGGCTTGTCGTCGCAAATCTTATTGCAGCGCCCGGATATTATGGAAGCTGAACACGCGTTAATGGCGGCTAATGCCAATATTGGGGCCGCACGCGCGGCATTTTTCCCGTCTATAAGCCTGACCAGCGGAATATCAACCGCCAGCAGCGATCTGTCGTCATTATTTAACGCCAGCAGCGGGATGTGGAATTTTATTCCCAAAATAGAGATCCCCATTTTTAATGCCGGACGCAACCAGGCCAATCTGGATATCGCCGAAATTCGCCAGCAGCAGTCGGTGGTGAATTATGAACAGAAAATCCAGAACGCCTTTAAAGAAGTGGCAGATGTGCTGGCATTACGTCAAAGCCTGAACGATCAAATTAGCGCCCAGCAGCGTTATCTGGCATCGCTGCAAATTACTTTGCAACGGGCGCGGGCATTATATCAGCACGGCGCGGTAAGTTATCTGGAAGTGCTGGATGCCGAGCGTTCTTTATTTGCAACCCGACAAACTTTACTTGACCTGAATTATGCCCGTCAGGTTAATGAAGTTTCTTTATATACCGCACTTGGTGGCGGTTGGCAGTAGTAATTTTTAACTCCAGGAGAGAATAAATGAAAAAAGCACTGCAAGTCGCAATGTTCAGTCTGTTTACCGTTATTGGCTTTAATGCCCAGGCTAACGAACATCATAATGAAACCATGAGCGAAGCACAACCACAGGTCATTAGCGCCACCGGCGTGGTAAAAGGCATTGATCTGGAAAGCAAAAAAATCACCATCCATCACGATGCTATTGCTGCCGTGAACTGGCCGGAGATGACCATGCGCTTTACCATCACCCCGCAGACGAAAATGAGCGAAATTAAAACCGGCGACAAAGTGGCGTTTAATTTTGTCCAGCAGGGCAGCCTTTCTTTATTACAGGATATTAAAGTCAGCCAGTAACCCAGGTTTAATGAGATGAAAAAAATCGCGCTTATTATCGGCAGCATGATCGCGGGCGGTATTATTTCTGCGGCAGGTTTTACCTGGTTTGCAAAGGCTGAACTGCCCGCAGAAAAAACGTCGACCGCAGAACGTAAAGTCTTATTCTGGTACGACCCGATGTATCCCAATACGCGGTTCGATAAACCAGGTAAATCGCCGTTTATGGATATGGATCTGGTGCCGAAATATGCCGATGAAGAGAGTTCTGCGTCTGGTGTGCGCATTGACCCGACTCAGACGCAGAATCTGGGGGTGAAAACGGCTACCGTCACGCGCGGGCCGCTGACTTTTGCCCAGAGTTTTCCGGCGAATGTCAGTTACAACGAGTATCAGTTTGCCATTGTGCAGGCTCGCGCTGCCGGGTTTATCGATAAGGTTTATCCGCTTACCGTGGGCGATAAAGTGCAAAAGGGCACACCGCTTCTCGACCTGACCATTCCCGACTGGGTGGAAGCGCAGAGTGAGTATTTACTGCTGCGCGAAACCGGCGGTACGGCGACCCAGACTGAAGGCATTCTTGAGCGGCTGCGACTGGCGGGAATGCCGGAGGCGGATATTCGCCGCCTGATCGCCACGCAAAAAATCCAGACTCGCTTTACGCTCAAAGCGCCCATTGATGGCGTGATCACCGCGTTTGATCTGCGCGCGGGAATGAATATCGCCAAAGATAACGTGGTCGCGAAAATTCAGGGTATGGACCCGGTGTGGGTCACTGCTGCGATCCCGGAGTCCATCGCCTGGCTGGTGAAAGATGCCTCGCAGTTTACGCTCACCGTTCCGGCGCGACCTGATAAAACACTCACCATTCGCAAATGGACGCTGTTACCCGGCGTGGATGCCGCGACCCGCACGCTGCAACTGCGTCTGGAAGTCGACAACGCCGACGAGGCGCTAAAACCGGGAATGAACGCCTGGTTGCAACTCAATACTGCCAGCGAACCGATGCTGCTCATTCCGTCACAAGCGCTGATTGATACCGGCAACGAACAGCGGGTGATTACCGTTGATGCTGACGGGCGCTTTGTACCGAAACGCGTTGCTGTTTTCCAGGCATCGCAAGGTGTCACCGCGTTACGCTCTGGTCTGGCGGAAGGTGAAAAGGTGGTTTCCAGCGGCCTGTTCCTGATTGATTCCGAAGCCAATATTTCTGGCGCACTGGAGCGGATGCGCTCTGAAAGTGCTACCCATGCGCATTGAGGGAATAACCAATGATTGAATGGATTATTCGTCGCTCGGTGGCGAACCGTTTTCTGGTACTGATGGGCGCGTTGTTTCTGAGCATCTGGGGCACCTGGACCATCATTAACACGCCAGTGGATGCGTTGCCGGATCTCTCCGATGTACAGGTGATTATTAAAACCAGCTATCCCGGTCAGGCACCGCAAATCGTTGAAAATCAGGTGACTTATCCGCTAACCACCACCATGTTGTCGGTGCCTGGCGCGAAGACTGTGCGCGGTTTCTCGCAGTTTGGCGACTCTTATGTGTATGTCATTTTTGAAGATGGCACCGATCCGTACTGGGCGCGCTCGCGGGTGCTGGAGTACCTCAACCAGGTACAGGGTAAGCTGCCTGCGGGAGTTAGCGCCGAGCTGGGGCCAGATGCCACGGGTGTTGGCTGGATCTATGAATATGCGCTGGTGGATCGCAGCGGTAAGCACGATCTGGCCGATTTACGCTCATTGCAGGACTGGTTTCTCAAATATGAGCTAAAAACCATCCCTGACGTTGCGGAAGTGGCGTCGGTGGGCGGTGTGGTGAAAGAGTATCAGGTGGTTATCGATCCCCAGCGCCTGGCGCAATATGGCATCAGTCTCGCCGAAGTAAAAAGCGCGCTGGATGCTTCAAACCAGGAAGCGGGCGGTTCGTCGATCGAACTGGCGGAAGCGGAATATATGGTGCGCGCCAGCGGCTATCTGCAAACGCTCGACGACTTTAATCACATCGTTTTAAAAGCCAGTGAAAATGGCGTGCCTGTTTATCTGCGTGATGTTGCGAAGGTCCAGGTTGGCCCGGAGATGCGCCGGGGCATTGCCGAACTGAACGGCGAAGGCGAAGTGGCGGGCGGGGTGGTGATCCTGCGTTCCGGCAAAAACGCCCGTGAAGTGATCGCCGCCGTGAAGGACAAACTGGAAACGCTGAAAAGCAGTCTGCCGGAAGGCGTGGAGATAGTGACAACATACGATCGCAGCCAGCTCATTGACCGCGCCATCGACAACCTCAGCGGCAAGTTGCTGGAAGAGTTTATTGTGGTGGCGGTAGTCTGTGCGCTGTTTCTCTGGCATGTGCGCTCGGCGCTGGTGGCGATTATTTCGTTGCCGCTGGGGTTGTGTATTGCTTTTATTGTCATGCACCTTCAGGGACTGAATGCCAATATTATGTCGCTGGGTGGCATTGCGATTGCCGTCGGGGCGATGGTCGATGCCGCTATCGTCATGATCGAGAATGCGCATAAACGGCTGGAAGAGTGGCAGCACCAGCATCCTGACGCCACGCTGGATAATAAAACGCGCTGGCAGGTGATCACCGATGCATCTGTTGAAGTGGGTCCGGCGCTGTTTATCAGTCTGCTGATTATCACGCTGTCGTTTATCCCGATCTTCACCCTGGAAGGGCAGGAAGGTCGTCTGTTTGGCCCGCTGGCGTTCACCAAAACCTATGCGATGGCGGGCGCGGCGCTACTGGCGATCGTAGTGATCCCGATCCTGATGGGCTACTGGATCCGTGGCAAAATTCCGCCGGAAAGCAGTAACCCGCTCAATCGCTTTTTGATTCGTGTTTATCATCCGCTGTTGCTGAAAGTACTGCACTGGCCGAAAACCACGCTGTTGGTGGCAGCGCTTTCGGTGCTGACGGTTCTCTGGCCGCTCAATAAAGTTGGCGGGGAATTTTTACCGCAGATCAATGAAGGCGACTTGTTGTATATGCCATCGACGCTGCCGGGGATTTCCGCAGCAGAGGCGGCGAGCATGCTGCAAAAAACCGACAAGCTAATTATGAGCGTACCGGAAGTGGCGCGGGTATTTGGCAAAACCGGGAAAGCGGAAACCGCCACCGATTCTGCTCCGCTGGAGATGGTAGAAACGACCATCCAGCTTAAGCCACAGGATCAGTGGCGGCCAGGCATGACGATGGACAAAATCATTGAAGAACTGGATAACACCGTGCGTCTGCCGGGGCTGGCGAATCTGTGGGTGCCGCCAATTCGTAACCGTATCGATATGCTCTCAACCGGCATTAAAAGCCCCATCGGCATTAAAGTTTCCGGCACTGTGCTGGCGGATATCGACGCGATGGCAGAGCAAATTGAAGAAGTGGCGCGAACGGTGCCAGGCGTGGCTTCTGCCCTTGCCGAGCGTCTGGAAGGTGGGCGCTATATCAACGTTGAGATTAACCGTGAAAAAGCCGCGCGTTACGGTATGACGGTGGCGGATGTGCAGTTGTTTGTGACTTCTGCGGTGGGCGGGGCGATGGTTGGCGAAACGGTGGAAGGGATTGCCCGTTATCCAATTAATCTGCGTTATCCGCAAAGCTGGCGCGATAGTCCGCAGGCACTGCGCCAGTTGCCGATCCTGACGCCGATGAAGCAGCAAATCACCCTGGCGGACGTGGCCGACGTTAAAGTCTCTACCGGACCGTCGATGCTGAAAACCGAGAATGCGCGCCCGACGAGCTGGATTTATATCGATGCCCGCGATCGTGACATGGTGTCGGTGGTTCACGATCTGCAAAAAGCGATTGCTGAGAAAGTGCAGTTAAAACCGGGCACCAGCGTGGCATTCTCCGGGCAGTTCGAGCTACTGGAGCGCGCCAACCATAAGCTGAAACTCATGGTGCCGATGACGTTGATGATCATCTTCGTGCTGTTGTATCTGGCCTTCCGTCGGGTGGGCGAAGCGTTGCTGATTATCAGCAGCGTACCGTTTGCGCTGGTGGGCGGTATCTGGTTGCTGTGGTGGATGGGTTTTCATCTTTCTGTGGCAACGGGCACCGGTTTTATTGCCCTTGCCGGGGTCGCCGCGGAATTTGGCGTGGTGATGCTGATGTATTTACGTCACGCCATAGAGGCCGAGCCGTCGCTGGATAATCCACAAACATTCAGCGAGCAGAAGCTGGATGAGGCGTTGTATCACGGCGCGGTACTGCGCGTGCGCCCGAAAGCGATGACGGTGGCAGTGATTATCGCCGGTCTGCTGCCGATTCTGTGGGGAACGGGGGCTGGTTCAGAGGTGATGAGCCGGATTGCCGCACCGATGATTGGCGGCATGATCACCGCACCTTTGCTGTCGCTGTTTATTATCCCGGCGGCGTATAAGCTGATGTGGCTGCACCGACATCGGGTACGGAACTAAAAGCAGGATACCCCGTTTAACCGTGTGGATTGTGTCTTGCGACGATGGGCACTAAATGTTAAAAGGTGCCCCTCAACAAAAAAGACACACAGGGGAAAGGCGTGAAAAACGCGTCAACCGTATCGGAAGATACTGCGTCGAATCAAGAGCCGACGCTTCATCGCGGATTACATAACCGTCATATTCAACTGATTGCGCTGGGTGGCGCAATTGGTACTGGTCTGTTTCTTGGCATTGGCCCGGCGATTCAGATGGCGGGTCCGGCTGTATTGCTGGGCTACGGCGTCGCCGGGATCATCGCTTTCCTGATTATGCGCCAGCTCGGCGAGATGGTGGTCGAAGAGCCGGTATCCGGTTCATTTGCCCACTTTGCCTATAAATACTGGGGACCGTTTGCGGGCTTCCTCTCTGGCTGGAACTACTGGGTAATGTTCGTGCTGGTGGGAATGGCAGAGCTGACCGCTGCGGGCATCTATATGCAGTACTGGTTCCCGGATGTTCCAACGTGGATTTGGGCTGCCGCCTTCTTTATTATCATCAACGCCGTTAACCTGGTGAACGTGCGCTTATATGGCGAAACCGAGTTCTGGTTTGCGCTGATTAAAGTGCTGGCGATCATCGGTATGATCGGCTTTGGCCTGTGGCTGCTGTTTTCTGGTCACGGCGGCGAGAAAGCCAGTATCGACAACCTCTGGCGCTACGGTGGTTTTTTTGCCACCGGCTGGAATGGGCTGATTTTGTCGCTGGCGGTAATTATGTTCTCCTTCGGCGGTCTGGAGCTGATTGGGATTACTGCCGCTGAAGCGCGCGATCCGGAAAAAAGCATCCCGAAAGCAGTGAATCAGGTGGTGTATCGCATCCTGCTGTTTTATATCGGTTCACTGGTGGTTTTACTGGCACTCTATCCGTGGGTGGAAGTGAAATCCAACAGTAGCCCGTTTGTGATGATTTTCCATAATCTCGACAGCAACGTGGTGGCTTCTGCGCTGAACTTCGTTATTCTGGTGGCATCATTATCGGTGTACAACAGCGGGGTTTATTCTAACAGCCGGATGCTGTTTGGTCTTTCTGTGCAGGGGAATGCGCCGAAGTTTCTTACCCGTGTTAGCCATCGCGGCGTGCCGATCAACTCGCTGATGCTTTCCGGAGCGATCACTTCGCTGGTGGTGTTAATCAACTATCTGCTGCCGCAAAAAGCGTTTGGTCTGCTGATGGCGCTGGTGGTAGCAACGCTGCTGTTGAACTGGATTATGATCTGTCTGGCGCATCTGCGTTTTCGTGCAGCGATGCGACGTCAGGGGCGTGAAACACAGTTTAAGGCGCTGCTCTATCCGTTCGGCAACTATCTTTGCATCGCCTTCCTCGGCATGATTTTGCTGCTGATGTGCACGATGGATGATATGCGCTTGTCAGCGATTCTGCTGCCGGTATGGATTGTATTCCTGTTTGTGGCGTTTAAAGCGCTGCGTCGGAAAGCGAAATAATAGTGCAGGTTGGATAAGGCATTCACGCTGCATCCGGCAACACGATGACAACAATCTGAAGCCGCTCTCATCCATTCGATGAGAGCGGTTTTTTAATTACTGCTTAAATGCTTCTGCCAGGGAGCGAATATCATTGCTGGTTGGCGACTGATGAAGTCGCAGACCAAACTCTTCGACGATCGCAAATATGTGGTCGAATATATCAGCCTGAATGCTTTCATATTCCAGCCACACCACGGTATTAGTAAACGCGTAGATCTCAAGCGGTAAACCGTTATCGCCCGGAGCTAACTGGCGCACCATTAAGGTCATATCTTTGCGAATCCGCGGATGATTGCGCAGATATTCGTTCAGATAGGCACGAAAGGTTCCAATATTGGTCATTCGGCGCAGGTTTAATACTGACTCCGTAGACCCTTGCAGGCGGTTCCACTCATTAATTTCCTGATGGCGACTGGTTAAATAAGGCTTTAACAAATGCGCTTTATTCAGCCGCTGCATTTCAGTTTCATCAAGAAAACGAATACTGGTGACATCAATACTGATACTGCGCTTAATACGTCGCCCGCCAGATGCCGACATCCCGCTCCAGTTTTTAAAGGAGTCAGAAACCAGAGACCAGGTGGGAATAGTGGTAATGGTATTGTCCCAGTTACGCACTTTGACGGTGGTTAACCCAATATCAATTACTGCACCATCCGCGCCATATTTTGGCATTTCCAGCCAGTCGCCCAGTTTCAGCATATCGTTCGCGGAAAGCTGAATGCCTGCAACCAGACCAAGAATTGGATCTTTAAACACCAACATCAGCACGGCGGCCATCGCGCCAAGACCACTGATCAGAATTGCCGGTGACTGACCAATCAGCAGTGAGATCATCAAAATGCCGACCAGAATCGCGCCGATCAGTTTAATCCCCTGAAATATCCCTTTTAACGGCAACTGCTTTGCCGCCGGGAATTTCTGCGCCAGATTCAAAATAACATCCAGCAACGAGAAGACTGAAAGCAGCGCATACATCATGATCCACAACTGCGCGCAGGTGGTCAGAATATCAGCTGCTTCGGTGCCTTTTTGCAGCCAGAATACCGCCTGAATATTGACGATAATCCCCTGGAGGGTAAAAGCTAAACGGTGGAAGAGTTTATTCTGGGTAATGATTTGCAGCCACAGCCGTGAACTGGCAATGGCGCGTTTTTCGAAGGTACGCAGTACCACCCAGTGCAAAATAATATGCACTACAACGGCGGTCAGAATAATAATACCGAAAATCATCACCATCGAGGTGGTGTGATCAAACTCAATACCCGCTAAATCTTCAACCTGGGATATTAAATCCTGCATAACGTCTCCTTTATACAACAGCGGCCTATGATGACGGCTGAAACAGGGTTATGCAAATCAGGAGAATCTGATGGGAGAATTTCCTGCGAGGGCTGATGGCAAATATAAAATTGCCTGATGCGCTACGCTTATCATGCCTACCTTGAATGAATTGGCACGAACTTGTAGGCAGGATAAGGCACTTTGTCAGCAATCTGAGCCGGGATGGGGTCCCGGCTGTCAGGATAATTACACTTCGGTTAAGGTGATACTTTGCGGCAGACGAGATTTCGGCAGCGTCGCGTTAAAATCTTCAACGCTGTGATGACCTACCGGAACAACCACCAGACTGGTGTAGCCTTTCTCTTTCAAACCAAATTCTGCATCGAGGATGGCGGCGTCAAAACCTTCGATGGGTACCGCGTCCAGACCCAGCGCCGCCACGCCGAGCAGGAAATTACCGACGTTGAGATAAACCTGTTTTGCCATCCACTCTGCATCATCATGCAGATCTTTACGGTGCATATCGGCGAAGAACTTGCGACCTTTATCGTTCGCGGCTTTCGCTTCCGGCGTGGCAAAGCGGCCATCGGCATCTTCCTGGTCAACAACCAGCTTCAGCCAGGCATCGTCCATCGCGGTTTTTGCACAGAACACCACGACGTGTGAGGCATCAAGCATTTTACGCTCGTTGAACACGTAATTACCGGCAGCGGATTTGGCAACACGCGCTTTACCTTCTTCCGTGCTGGCAACAATAAAATGCCACGGCTGGGAGTTGGTGCTGGATGGGCTGTATTGCAGCAGAGTTTTGATCTGCTCGGCCTGTTCCGGGGTAAGTTTTTTGCTGGCATCAAATGCCTTAGTGGAATGACGCTTTAAGGCGACAGAAATGATATCCATAAAGACTCCATGTGTAAGTAATTTTGCGTGCCAGCAGATTACAAGGATCGCAGTAAAATGGTAAGCGAGAAAAATGCGCTATAGATTTCCGTTTTAGCCAGGGCGCAGCCTTTTTTGATCGCGTTTAGCTAAGCCATCAACCACTAAATTCCATGAATCGTTGATCAGATCGCGAAGTAACGCTTCGGTGATTTCTTCGCCGGGATACACCGAAATCCAGTGCTTTTTATTCATGTGATACCCTGGCTTAATGCTTGGGTATATTTGCTGATTTAACAGGGATTTTTGTGGATCGGACTTCAAATTGATAAAGGGAACACCGCGCAGCTCCGACGACAGCATAAAAATCTTGCCGCCAATTTTAAACACATCGAACTCCGGGCCAAAAGGCCAGCAAAGCTCGACAAAGGGTAACTCAAGGGCCAGGCGTTTCGCCGTTTCGTGCAGTGATTGCTTATCCATAAACGTTCCTTTAGGCGAAGGAGAATAAGCAAAGTATGCCGCGAAGTACGGCGATAATCGACGTTTAATCCGTCAGCGAGAACCAGCGTCGCCAGATAAAGCGCAGAACAAAATACTCAATAGCGCCCAGCACTAAAAACCACAGGCAAAACAATAAAGTGTAAAGCTGGCTAAGATCCATCAGATGGAACGTGGTCACCAGTTTTTGTGCCAGCGTCAGCCCCAGTGCGGGGGCGGGCAGCAGCAGGCAAGAGAGGAAAGCCATCAGCAAGATGCCTGCTGCGGTGGTCAAGGTTTCTAAAGGGTGTTTCATAACATTGTTAAATGTAAGTTAAAACACCATTGTCAGGGATATTCTTCTGTAAGGCAATTCCCGACTTAGTCACCGGCCCAGATCTCACAATGCTTTTTCACCAGCCCAATCAGCGAGCCGCCATCGGCGACGAAATCGCGCACCAGCTGCGCTTCATTCAGACCGCTGACGACCTGGCGATGCAGTGCTTCAATTGCGCTCGATGCGCCAATTTTATGTGCAGAAGGGGCGATTTTTTCCAGTAATCGCAAGGTGTCTTCCGTTAGCGGTCGACGATCGCCAGTGTGCGGATCGGTAATGACGCCTTCCAGCCCATAGCGACAGGCCTGGAAACGGTTGAATTTATACAGCAGGTAATCTTTCTCCTGATGTTTAAACGGGCGTTCCGTCAGTAACCAGTGGGCGGTGGCCTGAATTAATCCCGCCATATTTACCGCGTGGCTAAGGGTTAACGGGGTATCCATCACCCGAACCTCCACCGTGCCAAAATGAGGACTGGGGCGAATATCCCAGTGCAGATCTTTAATGCTGTCGATCATCGTGGTGTAACTCAGGCAGCGAAACAGGGCTTCAAATTGTTGCCAGTTACTGACCCACGGCATCGGGCCATTATCGGGAAAGGCGGAAAAAATATTGGGCCGTGAGGAGGCAAAACGCGTATCCGTTCCCTGCATATATGGCGACGCGGCGGAAAGGGCGATGAAGTGTGGCACAAACCGTGACAGGCCGTGCAGCAAATAAATGGCGTCATCGCCACTGGCGCAGCCAACATGGACATGCTGACCAAAAACGGTCGCCTGCTGGATGAGATAGCCAAAGTTTTCCAGCGTTCGTTGATAGCGTTCGTTATCGCATACCTCCTGACGCTGCCATTTCTGAAACGGGTGCGTGCCACCGCCGCAAATTTCCAGATGATGGTCTGCGGCTGCCTGCAATACGACTTTCTGCATCGCTGAAAATTGCCCGGCAGCCTGGTTGATATCACGGCAAACATCCGTCGCCAGCTCCAGCATACTTTCGGTGATATCGTGCTTTACCTCTCCGGCCGTGATCTTATTTTTAACCGCGTCAATCAGTGTTGAAGAGTCCTGGCTTAAGTCATAGCCCGGCGGATTAACCACCTGCATTTCCAGTTCAATACCGAGGGTAAAAGGTTCAGAAACATGAAAATCGGGTAATGGCATAGGTTTCTCTTATGTTGGCGTTTTCATTTCAGTATAGAAGTGGGAGTGGCTGGGCGAGATGCGGAAGTTCTGGAATGTTTCTTTCTTTGGTGATGGTGAACTGATTGTGACTGAAGCAATTTGGCTACTTTTGCAATGTGACCAGTTGCGTCATAGCTGGCTGGCGGCGAAGAATTTTGACGATTGAGGCATGCAGAAAAAAACGGGTTCAGCTTCGGTTGATCAAATGGGGAGTGAGAAGTCCGAAACAGGATTTGCTGTATAAATAAACAGCTATTTTGCTAAGGAAGGGTAAGATAACGGCGGGTGCCTGAAGCTTTCCGGTTTCAGGTTTACTCTGAGGTCTGGAAAGATGAAGCCCCAGGACGATATTTCTATCAACCCTGGGGCTACCTACCCAAACCTGAACAATTTGGATGGTAGTCCCTTCTTCGCATGGAGGCAATATAAACATGCTGACGAAATATGCCCTTGTGGCAGTCATAGTGCTGTGTTTGACGGTGCTGGGATTTACGCTTCTGGTCGGAGACTCACTGTGTGAGTTCACCGTAAAGGAA